>JBJELA010000358.1:0-6074 GCA_051878915.1 Candidatus Weimeria sp. | reverse complement strand
CTGAATATTCTGACGAAATATTGCGTATTCACATCGGAAAACATGCTTATGGTCATGCGTCCTTATCAGATCACGGCGACGGAGCGTATTATTAACCGGATCGAAATCGCGCATAACTACAAGAAGTATGGAACGATTGCAGCAGGCGGCTACATCTGGCACACTACAGGCTCTGGTAAGACTCTTACTTCGTTTAAGACGGCGCGTCTAGCTACACAGCTTTCCTTCATTGATAAAGTGCTCTTTGTTGTAGATAGAAAAGATCTGGACTATCAGACCATGAAAGAGTATGACCGCTTTGAAAAAGGCGCGGCTAACAGCAACAGTTCCACCAAAGTTCTGGAACGTCAGCTATCTGATTCGAAGTCGCATATCATTATTACAACGATTCAAAAGCTCTCTACATTCATCAAGAAGAATAAAGATGCAGATGTATATAAGAAGCAGATCGTTATTATCTTTGATGAATGCCACAGAAGTCAGTTTGGTGATATGCATGCGGCTATCGTTAAATACTTCCAGAAGTACTATATGTTCGGATTTACCGGGACACCGATTTTTCCAGCAAATGCAGGCAGTAGTGTAAAGAATGCTCAGTTTGCAACCACTGCTCAGACATTCGGCGACTGCCTGCACACCTATACGATTGTTGATGCGATAAACGATAAGAACGTCCTTCCGTTCCGCGTCGACTACATCAAGACAATGGACGAGGACGCTGATATTGATGACGAGGAAGTGTGGGATATAGACAGACGTAAAGCTTTCGAGGCTCCGGAGCGTATCTCTCTTATTGCTCACTATATCCTTGATCATTTTGACCAGAAGACATACCGGGGTGATAAGAGCTATGTGTTCAACACACTGACGAATATTTCCGATGTGGCTTCTGCAGACCGTGGGAAGGTAGAGGAGGTCAAGCGGAAGCAGCGCATCAGTGGCTTTAACTCCATCTTTGCGGTGGCTTCTGTTCCGATGGCTAAACTCTATTATGAAGAGTTCGGGAAAATAATGAAGGAAGACCCCACGAAGAGTCTGAAGATCGCTGTTATCTACAGCTATGCGCCTAACGAGGAAGAAGCGGATGGTATTCTGGAGGAGGAAAATCCTGAGGATACATCTGCTCTCGATCAGTCATCCCGTGATTTTCTGGAATCAGCTATTTCCGATTACAACAAGATGTTCCATACCGAATATGACACCTCGAGCGATAAGTTCCAGAATTACTATAAGGATGTCTCTCTACGGATGAAGAACAAAGAGCTGGACATGCTTATCGTTGTGAATATGTTCCTGACCGGATTTGATGCGACTACGCTGAATACTCTCTGGGTGGATAAGAACCTTAAGATGCATGGCCTGATTCAGGCCTTCAGCCGGACGAATCGAATCCTGAACAGCATTAAGACCTTTGGAAACATTGTCTGCTTCCGTCCTCTTCAGAAGCGGGTAGATGCTGCGATCTCACTTTTTGGTGATAAAAATGCCGGTGGCATTGTTCTTATGAGAAGCTTTAAGGATTATTACTACGGCTATGAGTCAGCAGACGGAAAAGACATGCCCGGCTATAAGGACATGATTGAGGAGCTCACGACAAAATTTCCGGTTGAAGAGCTTCAGATTATCGGCGAACAGAATCAGAAGGATTTTATCTCGCTGTTTGGTGCAATCCTTCGTATGCGCAATCTCCTGCTTTCATTCGATGATTTTTCAGGAAAAGAGATCATCTCGGAACGTGATCTGCAGGATTACCTCGGCAAATATCAGGATCTGCGCGATGAATGGAAGAGAAGACGTGAGAACGGAGAAAGTACAGATATCACGGATGATATTGTCTTCGAGATCGAGCTGGTAAAACAGATTGAAATCAATATCGATTACATTCTTATGCTGGTGAAGAAGTATCACGATTCTCATTGTGAAGACAAAGAAGTTCTTGTCTCTATCCATAAGGCTGTTGATGCAAGTCCGGAACTCAGGAGCAAGAAGCAGCTTATCGACAATTTCATCTCCGGACTGAATGAAATAGATGATGTCATGAATGAATGGAATGAATTTGTAGCAAAGCAGCGGGAAGTTGATCTTAATACAATCATCAGTGAAGAGAGACTTAAAGCCCAGGAAACTCGTGAGTTCATGGAAAATGAATTCCGTGACGGCGAAGTGAAAACGACTGGTACCGATATAGATAAGTTGATGCCACCGATTTCGAGATTTGGTAACTCAGACCGGGCGGATAAGAAACAGAGCATAATTGATAAGCTGAAGGCCTTTTTTGAGAAATATACGGGTATTGGCACTGCGTTCAAGAGTAATTCGGTTCAGGACGGAGTACTTTTTCGAAACGATGTTATTTCTGATGCACAGATGCATAGGTATATGCCTCATGTGTCATCCGGCATGGATAATGTCGCGGAGCCGCAGGCTAAATACGGGAAGAAGGAATGAGGTGGATCAATTATGGCAGTGCTGAAATACGATGAGTTGATGAAACCGCTGCTGGTGGCAGTACAAGACGGTAGCGTTACTCCTCCCGCAGTTCCACAGCCGACGGATCTCACGCCCGACGACCAGCTTGAAGAGGCCTATTCACGTGTACCTGACACCTTAGGACAAAAAAATCAGGCTGTCGAGAAATTCCATATCGAGATTTGCCTCAAGAATATCAGCAAGTCTGTCGAGCTCCGCGTTCGTGGATTCACGCTGATTCATTTCGCGAAGCTGCTTCGGCGCCATTCCTTTTCTTTTAAAAATAAAATCCATCAGCGCCTGTACTGACGCTGTCTCGTCAAAAAATCCATGCCAGTAGGTGCCGGCAACCATGTTTTTGTGATCGATAAAGCCCTCATTTGAAGACACTATAAGCGGTCTTACATCAGCTGTAAAATGACTTCTGCCGCAATGTATCTCATAACCGCGGACAAATCCTCCATTTCCAAGGTTTCCCTCTACCTGGCGGGTGGTCTTTATTTTTTCCATAACTGTATTCATCGGTATGAGCCCAAGGCCCTCTTCACTGCCGCCTTCCTCGATTCCAAGCGGATCAGAGATGCTTTGTCCAAGCATCTGGTAACCGCCGCAGATACCGAGGACCGGGATCTGACCTTTTTTTTCTTTCAAAAATTCAGCTATACCGGTCTTTCTGAGCCATCTCAGATCTGCTATCGTGTTTTTCGTTCCCGGGAGAATGATAAGGTCAGGTGTGCCAATCGATGATACATCTCCCGCATATCTGACTGATACCTCAGAAAGCCGCTCAAGCGGCAGGAAGTCCGTATAATTGGAAATCTTTGGTAATCTGATAACGACGATGTCTATTCCGGGAGAATGATTGCCTGCTTTTCGATTTGAAAGCTTCTCTGACAGCGAGTCCTCTTCCGGAAGGTTTAGCCTGGTATATGGAAGCACCCCGACAACAGACTTTCCGGTCTTTTCCTCAAGAATTTTCACTCCATCGGAAAACAGCGATGGATCGCCACGGAATTTATTTACGATAAGCCCCTTTATCAGCTCCTGCTCGTTTTCAGGCAGCAGGGCGACGCTCCCGTAGAGCTGCGCAAAAATACCGCCTCTGTCGATGTCCCCGACCAGAAGGACCGGCGCGTTTAAAGCAGAAGCGAGGCCCATGTTCACTATGTCGTCTTTTCGCAGATTCAGCTCACAGCATGAGCCGGCACCCTCTATGACAATCAGGTCGTTTTCGGCTGAAAGCCTGTCATAGTCGGAGAGTATAGCTGGCATCAGGCTCTTTTTCTTTTTAAAATATTCTGCTGCTGAGAGGTTCTCGACCGCCCGGCCGTTTACAATTACCTGGCTGGCTGTATCTGTCGATGGCTTGAGAAGAACAGGATTCATTTCAACTGCCGGCTCTTTTAAGCAGGCCATGGCCTGAAGCGCGGTCGCAGTGCCTATTTCTCCGCCATCTGCCGTCACAAACGAATTCAGAGCCATGTTCTGCGACTTAAACGGCGCCACACTGAGGCCTCTTCTCGTATATATGCGGCAGATTCCCGCCGTTATCAGGCTTTTTCCAACCCCCGACATCGTTCCCTGTATCATAAGATTTTTTGCGTTCATACTGCTATTATACTTTATTTTTGTGATGGCAGGAAGAGACTTTTTTATAAATGTCCTGATCAGGAAGTGACATGAGTATTTCAGTATGATAAGATAGTCACATAAGGGCCTTGCGCCTGTAAGGAGAAAAATAAGATGTCTGAAGGTTTACAGAGATTCAAGGATGCGCAGAAGGATGATTTCGAGACTGCGCTTTCAGAGATAAAAGCAGGAAAGAAGCGCTCTCACTGGATGTGGTACATTTTTCCACAGATTCATGGGCTGGGGATGACGGGCATTTCCAGGTTCTATTCCATACAGAGTTTTCAGGAAGCTGTGGATTATATGAAGGATCCGGTGCTTGGGGAGAGGCTTATTGAGATAAGCAGTGCGCTTCTTGACCTTGAAACAGATGATCCGTATGAGGTATTCGGGAGTCCGGATTACCTGAAACTGCTGTCGTGCATGACTCTTTTTGAAAAAGCGGCTCCTGATCAAGAGGTGTTCACGAGAGTGATCGATAAGTTCTATGACGGGCGGAGAGACCAGAAAACGCTTGAGATTTTAAAAAATGAGGCTCCCGCAGAAATTGCGGACAGAAAGATCTATAACACAGACATCGGACCTGTCTGCATGTCAAAGACAGAGCATGAGGCTTATGAAGAGGAGAAGGCTCTCCATGGAGGCGGCAGACGGAGCTTTTAACAACGGGCTGTGCAGCAGTTCTGTTATAGAAAAAAGGGCCTTGCGGCCCCTTTTTCAGATGATATTTATGTAAGCGCCACTGTCAGGCTTTTGCTGACCAGAGACCATGAAGGTTGCAGTAATCATATGCTGCTACAAGAGTCTCTCCTTCAGCCAGTGCAAAGACTGCTTCAGGCTTGTCGCCAGGCTTTAAGTCCTTTTTCTGATAACCCTGAGATGTCTCGATCAGGATCCACTCGATGTAATGCTCTGCAAGCATTGGATGCTCTACGGATCCTACCTTTACAGTTACCTTTGATCTGTTTGCTTCGATGACTGGTACATGCTTCTCAACTGCTGCGTCAGTTGTGTTTGGCTCGAGAACTGTCATAGCCTGTCCGCAGCACATGGTGTCGCAGGCGGAGTCCTTTGCAATAATAGCTACCTTACCGCATTTCTCACATTTGATAAACTTCATGAATTGCCCTCCTTATACGCCGGGACCGACTTCGGAACCGGAACATATCAAACAACTTTCCTTCTCCTATTTTAACATATTCCGGAGTGGTTGTCAGCTTGTTTTTATCAGGTTTGTTTTTCAGCAGGAAGTTTATTTTTTCGCTAAGATGCAATATAATGATCGTATCACAGGATACATTATATTGACTGACGCAAGAAGCATCAGCATCGAGGTGAACAGATGAGAAAAATAATTGTAGTAATCGACATGCAGAATGATTTTATAGACGGCTCTCTTGGCACAAAGGAAGCTGTAAATATCGTACCGGCTGTTGTGGAAAAAATAAAGTCCTATCCTGAGAACGATGTATTTGCAACGAGGGATACTCATCCGGCAAATTATCTGGAAACACAGGAGGGAAAATATCTTCCGGTTGAGCACTGCATAAAAGGAACTGATGGATGGCAGATAAGAAAAGAGATTGCAGAGCTGATACCTGGGGATCAGATTTTCGACAAGCCGACATTCGGTTCTGTAAAGCTGGCGGAGTATCTGAAAGGCCTCTCTGAAAATGAAGAGATTGAGGTCGAACTGGCAGGCCTCTGTACAGATATCTGCGTAGTAAGCAATGCCCTGATGCTCAAGGCTTTCATGCCTGAAGTAAAGATTTCCGTAGATCCGTCTTGCTGCGCCGGAGTCACTCCGGAGAAGCACAGGGCAGCGCTTGAGACAATGGCGTCGTGCCAGATACAGTTAATAAGAAACTGAAATGCACATTCAGGGTAACACATTGAAAAAAAACTGGAAGAGTCCTTCTTGGGACTCTTCTTTTTTATGCCGATATCTGATAGAATAAATTCTGACGGAGGTGCGG
>JBJELA010000357.1:0-6100 GCA_051878915.1 Candidatus Weimeria sp. | reverse complement strand
TCACAGATCTTCTCACCGCTTCTGGAAAGTCCGAAGCCCTTGTCTCCTTTTTCCGGAAGAGGAAGGAACTCATAAGGAATTGTAACCTCACCGTATCCCGGCTCCGTGTCCTCCGCAACAAGGAAAATAGCCTGTCCTGAGCAGCTGGCCACGCACATTCCGCAGTTGATGCACTCACTGCCGTCAACTGAGATAGGAAGTGAAGTGATGTTGTCTCCGATAGAGATGCATCCCTTCTTGCAGGCATCCTGACATGGGTTGCAAGGAATATTCTGCGTACACTCTATAACAGGATGAACCTTGGCCTGCTTTCTGAATCCAGGGAATCTGGAAATCTCATCGTCTGCTACATATCCTCTTGTCAGAAGGCTCTCAGAGATTGGGATTCCCTCCTCGGTCTTCTCGATCTTCTTTCCACGGTTCTTAGGCGCGAACATTCCCTGTCTTAAGGAATCAAGTGACTTCTCAAGCTCTTCTTCTCTCTTCTGTCTTGACTCAGCGTCTGTATAGCCTAAGAACTCAGCGATTGCGGCTCCGCTCATACGGCCCTCTATCATGGCTGATGATGCTTCTTCGATTCCGGCTACATCTCCGGCTGCATAGATTCCAGGGATTGAAGTAGCTCCTGTTTCATCACACTTAGGTACGAATCCGCCTGTAGATGTATCCATCTCGATACCGTCCATTTTAAGAAGCTGTGCCATAGGTGAAAGTCCTACCGCAACGCAGACAGTATCTACATCAAAGTGCTTTTCTGTTCCAGGAATGAACTGGAAATGATCGTCTACCTGTGCGATAGTTACTCCGGTAACACAGTCCTTTCCTTCCACTTCCTTTATCGTATGTGAAAGATAGAACGGTACTCCTGTACGCGCGACCTTTGCCGCATGTACTCCGTATCCGCCGATACGTGGAGCCGCGTCTGCAAGAGCTACTACCTCGCATCCTGCCTGCATAAGCTGGAAAGATACAACGAGTCCGACGTTTCCTGTTCCAAGCATAAGGATCCTGTTGCCCGGCTTTATATGATGAAGGTTCATCATAGTCTGGGCTGCGCCTGCTCCGATAACTCCCGGAAGAGTCCAGCCACGGAAGTTAACCATATTCTCAGCTGCTCCGGTAGCTACGAGAACAGCGTCGCCCTTGTAGTGCTTTACTTCATCGCCCTGCTGTACGAGGACCTCCTTCTCAGGATAGAGGCCGATTACTGTAGCGTTTAATACTACATCAACTCCGGCCTCCTCAGCTTCTTTAAGAAGATCCTGTCCGATGCGGAAGCCTCTTATTTTTGCCTTATGCTCCTTTGATCCGAAGAACTTATGGATCTGCTTGAAAAGCTGTCCGCCCGGCGCTGCGTTCTCATCAAATACAGTTACCTTTACGCCAGCCTTTGCTGCTTCAATAGCTGCTGAAAGTCCAGCCGGACCAGCGCCAACCACTATTAACTCTTTCTTTAATACTTCCATCCGAATCCTCCTTAATCCTTCACTTCAAGAGGTTTTACGCCGTCCTGTGTCTGTACCTTCATGCCTTCACGAAGCGGAGTGATGCAGGTCCTGACATTTGGCTGTCCGTCTACTACCATTACGCAGTCTGTACATCTGCCGATAGCACAGAAAACTCCTCTAGGCTCATGTCTTTTAGCCGTGTAACGGTGAATCATGATCCCATTGACACGAAGCGCTGCCGCGATCGGCTCTCCCTCGTATCCCTGAAGCGTTTTACCATCATAGGTAAAATTAACTAATTTTCCCTCAGGACTTTCACCTAAGATCGGATGATTTTTAATTCTGTCCATTTTCTTTCCTCCTTACTATTACTTCCATATGCCGCGGACTTTTCTGATCCGGTAATACATAGGATTTTCCATTGCCAATACTTTTTCCATCGGAACAGGCTTAAAAAGTGGGATTTTCATCTTAAACCTGATCCAGAATATAGAATATACAAACAAAATTGCCGTTATAACTGCAGTAACACCGAGTATCTGGTTCCTCTCAACCGCGTCAGTTGAGATATTCGCTATCATGAAAATGATTCCCGCAATGCTTACACATGGGAGCACCGGGCCTAACGGCACCTTGAAGTTCCTTGGCGCCTTCGGCAGCCTGTGTCTGAAAACCAGAAGATCTATATTCGCGACTGCGTATGAAGCCATCCAGAATACCGAACCGACCTGAATCAGGAAGCTTATCCTGTCTGATGAGTTCTGGCTTATAAACGCGCAGATCATAATTCCAATTGTTATGATCCAGCAGCCTATGAACGGCACCTTGTTTTTATTCGTCTTACCAAAGAACTGAGGCATCAGATTGGTGTGGCTCATTCCTGCAAAAATAGCCGATAGTCCCTGAACTGTGGAGTTCTGCGTACTTACGACCGCAAGCCCTGATACTACGCACATCCAGATCTGGCCTGCCTTTCCGTAAAGTGATTCGCCATACAGCAGATGCGGCGCCGCTGAATTCATCAGGTCATTCCAGCTCGTATAATTATGGAATCCAAAGATCATTATGGCCTGAACTATACAGATAATGCCAAGTCCCATGAACATTCCGAGCGGAACGTTTCTCTTAGCGTTTTTTACATCCTTTGAGATCGGGATAGCGTACTCTGCTCCGATAAACAGCCAGAATGCTATAGCTGTCAGCGATACAACGCTTAGCGGTGTCTGCTGTCCTACTACAAGAGGCTGGTCTATTACTTTTCCGGTCCCAAGCTTGAGAGTTCCAAGAATTCCCATCACAAGCATTGATCCAAGCATCAGGTAACTGACAAGGTCCTGTATCTTTGCGAACATATCGACTCCGCGCAGATTTGCGATAAGGATAATTACTGAAGCAAGCACTACCCAGAAGTAGTTCGGTACAGGAATCTTTAAGACTGTGCCCATAGCATAAGCAAAAATCGATGCCTCGACGCCACATGATAAAATATTCGATACCATGTAGCCTCCTACCATCAGAACTATGGTAGGTATAGGCCCGATTCCCGCGAGCGTGTACTGAGCCAGGCCGCCCGTCACATTCGGCATTATCGAGTTAAGCTCTGACAGTGTCGCCATCGTGATCATATTGAAAAGGCACGCTATAATCATTGCCGGTATGAACATGATTCCGGACTGTCCGGCGCCCTGTCCCAGCTGAACTAAGGTACTTGTCGCTATAACAAGGCCAACCGAGACAGAAATGACATTTCTTAAGCCTAATTTCTTCTCTTCCATAAATTTTCCCTTTTTCGCTATGACTTACAGTGCGTCTTTTCCTTCATCTCCGGTTCTTACACGGATCACGTTGTCGAGGCTGTATACGAAGATTTTTCCATCTCCGATATGTCCTGTGTAAAGAGTCTTCAGCAGTTCATCGGTTATTTTTTTAACTCTGCTCGAATCTACTACGACTGATACCTGGATTTTTGGCAGCAGCTCCATCTCATAATTCTCTTCTACCTCGTACTCTTTAGTACCCTTCTCTACTCCGCAGCCAAGAACCTGGGTGAATGTCATTCCGCCAACCTTAAGCTCTGACAACTCCTTCTTAATTGCCGCGAACTTTGACATGTCACAGATTACCTCGATTTTGCTAAGATCACTCATTTTCTTTTCCTCCATATATTTTGTTTGTATAAAATATGCGTATATGTCATTTGTATAATAATACTAATGACATATACGCACTTCATTGTGCTCTTATTTAATTTACGCCATCTCAGGTACATCCCAGAGATTAAGCTTTACTCCGATACCTTCCTTTAAGGCTCTTCTATATACTGAGCAGCCCCAGGCGACATCCTCTACCGGCATTCCTCCGACTGAATAGACGATGACCTCGTCATCTGACTTTCTTCCAGGTGCCTTTCCCTCAATTATATCTGTAATCTCTGTGATATCCGAGAGCTTGTTCTTTCCTTCGTGTACAAGATCTGTGAACTTGCATCCGATGATTCCCATCTTCGGGTATGTAGGATAAGGATACTCATTTGCCCAGGCTTCGTAGAGCTTGTAATTATCTACTACAAATCTGCAGCCGCTTAAATAATCATCATCGAATCTGGCAGCTGACGGCATTGAAATGAACGCTCCAGGCTTTACCCAGTCACCATTGATATACGGATAAGTCTCTACGATCTTTGGATCGTCACTTGTCATAGCTGTTGTAGTGTAAGCAATGACGTCGGCTCCTCTGATTGCTTCCTCGTCTGTCTCACATACATTGATCTCATCAAACTGAGGATATTCTTTCTTTACGAAAGCTACGAATGAATCGATCGACTTTCTTCCTCTTCCTTTGATATTTACTCTGTGGAGCTTCGGGCAGGTAACTGCAAACGCTGCAAGTGAGGTCTTTCCCATAACTCCCGGTCCGATGATAGCTGCTGTCTCGGAATCCTTCCTTGCTAAGTATTTTGCTCCTACTCCAGGGATTCCTCCGGTTCTGTACGCTGAAAGAAGGTTTGCTGACATGAATGCGAGCGGTGCTCCTGTGTCCTTATCGTTAAGAACCATCATAAGGATCGATCTTGGAAGTCCCTTTTCCTTATTTTCTACATTGGATCCGTACCACTTGACTCCGGCCATCTGGTACTTTCCGCCGAGGTAAGCAGGCATTGCCATGAATCTGCGGTCCTGTGTGTTCTTAGGCATTCCCGGGAACTTCGGATCATCCGGGAAGGTAACCATGCACCCGTGTGAGTTATGGTTCTCACCACCCATCATATAATCTCCTGCCTTAAGGAGTTTAAGCATATCCTCCATTGACTCGATGCAGGCTGACATATCCTTGACTCCGGCCTTTATCATATCCGGTTCGCTCAGATATAAAAAATCAATCTTTGTATCCATCTGTCCTCCTTTTCGGCTTTGTTCCTATATAAGAAACCCAGCCAGCTAAATAAATAAAAAAGGCGCCACAACTTTTTAAGTCATGGCGTCTTTGCCTTTGGTTTTCTGTTATGAATAATTTAAACCCTTGTATCATACCAGAGTCAACGGTAAAAAATGTTTTTATTCCAATACACTGTTTAGCATCATTGTTACTTTTCAGATTATTACCTGTAAAAACAGCTTTTCAATAAGTAGAAACAGCCAGGATTACTCATCCAGCAGCACCTTTTCGACGTCTGAAGCATCATATCTTACAGTTGATACATGAGTCGTCTCAATCAGGTACAGCGCATGCGCTGCCAGGTGCTCCGCGGCCTGTTCGAGATCTCTGACTCCCGGCTGGTCTTTATATATATCAACTACTTTTCTGCTGCCTTCATCTGTCACGATACACTCTTCAGGGCGTATCTGCATCCTCTTCAGTACCTTCGGCAGTGAAAATCTCTCAAAAATCATCTGCTTTTCGTCCGGTGTGTAATCATCAATATCGATTACCGCAAACCTTGTCATCAGCGGATCCGAGATCTTTGACTTATCATTTGCTGTAGCTATAGGATACACGCCATTCGTAGGAATCGTACATTCGACATAATTGTCTGTAAATCCGAGATTGTCTAAGAGAGTAAGCAGCGCGTCCGCCGGGCTCATTCCGCTCTTTCCGGCATCAGCCTTATCAAGCTCATTTATGATAAATACAAGGTTTGACGAGCCAGCTTCTGAAAAAGCCTCCATTATTTTACCAGGCTTTGCGTTGGAATATACCCTCGGACTTCCCGTCAGAGCCTCCGCGTCATTGATTGTACTCATATCCAGTGCTGTCCACGGCAGTTTGAGGATTTTCGCTACAGCGTACGCTATCTGTGACTTTCCGACACCTGCAGGACCACACAATAACAGTCCATATGCTGGCAAGGTATGGGTTCTGTTGATCTGGATTATGGTCTCTATAATCCTCTGTTTTACTTTTTCCATGCCATAGAGGTTTTCATCTAGAATTTTTCTTGCAGCAATCGGATCTATTGCAGGAAAATATGCATCCTGCCAATGGATGTTGAGCATCATAGCCAGCGCTCTCATCGCGTGTCTTCTCTCATCCGGGCTTATACTCTGTGATCTCGCCATCATCAGGTTTCTTTTGGCCCAGATTGCGATGTTCTCAGGAAGAACTGAAGACGCTACCTTCAGGAAATTCTCCATTCCTGTCACATCACTCATTCT
>JBJELA010000356.1:5145-6149 GCA_051878915.1 Candidatus Weimeria sp. | reverse complement strand
GGACCGATGTAAGAAAAATGTTCGATACCGAATATCCTGAGTGCGCTCTTGTTTCAGAGTGGAGTGATCCTAAGCTTTCTATCCCGGCCGGCTTCCATATGGACTTCCTTCTCAATAACCCTGGCACCGGCTACAGCACCCTGCTCCGTGACTACGGAAATCACGGCATCGGATACATGAAGCTGATGGGCGGCCCTGGTTTCAACGGCACTGGTGAAAAGCCTGCTGATCTAGAGGATCACAGCTTCTTCAAGAAGGACGCCGGCGGTGACATCAGGAAGTTTATCAATGAGTATCTCGACATGTATCAGTACACTAAAAACGGCGGCTACATAAGCATGGTCAGCTGCAACCACGATACTGTCCGCGCCAGATATACCTTAAGCGATGACGAGCTGAAGCTCTTCTACGTGATGCTCATCACTCTTCCTGGCGTTCCGTTCATCTACTACGGTGACGAGATCGGCATGAATTACCTGAATATCCCTACAAAAGAAGGCGGCTATTTCAGAACTGGCTCACGTACCCCGATGCAGTGGACTCCTGGCAAAAATCACGGTTTCTCTGACGCTGATCCTTCAAAGCTCTATCTTCCTGTGGACACCTCCGTGGACGCGCCGGATGTCGAGACTGAGCTTGCTGACAAGGATTCTCTTCTTAACACGATCAGGAAGCTTCTCTCCCTTCGTCACAGCACTGACGACCTGAAGGCTCTTCCGAACCTCGAGGTTATTTACGCCGAAGGCTCTGTTCTCGTCTATAAGCGTGGCAGCGTTCTTGTCGGAATCAACACCTCTGGCAGTCCTGCTGCGGTTCCTGTCGATTTCGCAGGTTCTGACACGCTTTTCTCTGTAGGCGGGGATTCATCTGTTTCGAATGGTACACTGCGCCTCGGAGGACAGAGTGGAATAATCATCGGCTGAGTTGCTTTTTATGGCTTTTGGCAGGGGAATCCAGGGCATGCTTGCTCGCGTTTTCCGTACCATTTGTCTATTTTTAGTTTT
>JBJELA010000356.1:0-5045 GCA_051878915.1 Candidatus Weimeria sp. | reverse complement strand
TGGTACGGAAATCCAGGGTTTGCTTTCTCGTGTTTTCCGTACCATTTGTCTATTTTTGGTTTTGGGTACGGAAATCCAGGACGTGCTTGCTCGCGTTTTCCGTACCATTTGTCTATTTTTGGTTTTTGGTACGGAAATCCAGGGTTTGCTTTCTCGTGTTTTCCGTACCATTTGTCTATTTCTGTCTTTTGGTACGGAAATCCATGACGTGCTTGCTCGCGTTTTCCGTACCATTTGTCTATTTCTGCCTTTTGGTACGGAAATTCAGGATTCGCTTTCTCGCGTTTTCCGTACCATTTGTCTATTTTTGGTTTTTGGTACGGAAATCCAGGACGTGCTTGAAACCGGAAATCTGCACGTAACAGCAAAAAGCGTATCAATCGATCCTGGACTACGTGCAGAATTCGCAAATCCGGAAATCTACACGTAGCAGCCAAGTCATGCGATTCTATACACTGTGAATAGTAACGTCAAACTCACTAGCCATCAGTTCATCCGGCCGGAAGCTCTTACATCTGACAGATTGAACGCGCATTCTGAAACAGAGTTGCAGATTGCGACGCAATATACTAAAATAGCGGTATGAAGAATAAATTTTTTGACCAGAACGGATTTTTTGTAAGATTCATGGAGGGATTTGCGAATCTCGTTATCCTGAATCTCCTGACACTGCTCTGCTGCGTTCCCATAGTGACCAGCGGAGCAGCGCTTGCCGCGCTGCATTACATGGTCATGCAGATAGTAAACAACGAGGATGGCAAAATCGCCTCGACATATTTCAGGCAGTTCAAAGCGAACCTCAGGAACGCAACGCCCATCGCGCTGATCTATATCGCGTTAACTGCGCTTGTAGTCTTCGAGCTCAGAATGGCAAATTATATGAATTCACTCGGGGCAGTCGTCACTGCCTGCATCTTCGGTTTTATTTTTATTCTGCTGGCAGTTTTCGTGTGGATCATCCCACTGACAGCAAAGTTCGTGTACAATACCGCCGGAGCCTTCCGAAACGCGCTCTTTCTGGCGTTTTCAAAGCTTCCAAGGACAGTCGCGATGATAATCATCACCGTAATCCTTCCGGTGCTTATTGTGAATTTTCCCGAGCTGTGGCCGATCGGAGTCATGCTCGGAGTTTCGCTCCCTGTGTTCCTCTGCGTACTGATCTACAACCCGGTTTTCAAGGAGCTTATCGAGCAGAAGGAAGGAAACAGTCAGGACTTAAATGACAATGAAGAACAATAATTTCCATCCTGCTTTTATTCAATTATTTTAACAAATTTCATCACGAGCTTCTCAAATTTTTCTTTGACAAGGTCGGCGGTCTCCCTGACTTCCTCATGATTCAGCGGCTTTTCTGAAATGCCTGCTGCCATGTTTGTGATACAGGAAATTCCGGCAACCTTAAGTCCCATGTGGTTTGCGGCAATTGCCTCTACGACTGTGCTCATGCCTGCTGCGTCAGCTCCCATTTTTCCAAGCATTCTGATCTCCGCCGGCGTCTCATAGCTCGGTCCGGTAAGCTGCACATAGACGCCCTCTTTTATTCCAACTCCGGCGGTTTCTGCGGCCTGCCTGATTTTTTCCTGCAGCCCTCTGTCGTAAACCGTTGACATGTCCGGAAAGCGCGGCCCGAGCTCGTCAGCGTTCTGTCCAAGCAATGGATTCTGTACCAAAAGCGAGATGTGGTCAGTTATCATCATCAGATCGCCCGGCCTGAAATCCAGATTTATCCCGCCTGCCGCGTTTGTAAGCAGCACTGTCCCCGCGCCGAGCAGTCCCATGATCCGCATCGGCATCACGACCTCTTCCATCCTGTACCCCTCGTAAAAATGAACGCGTCCGCTCATTACTACCACCCTTTTTCCTGAAAGGGTTCCGAAAATGAATCTGCCATCATGACCTGCGACTGTCGAAACCGGGAATCCATCTATGTCCCTGTATGAGATCTCGCAGACCTTATCTATTTTTTCCGCAAGTCCGCCAAGCCCGCTGCCAAGCGTGATCCCGATCTCCGGCTTGAAATCAGTGACTTTTCTGATCGACGCGAGTGATCTCTGAAGCTTTTCGTATGTATCTGACATGGTACGCCTTTCTTTTATAAAATTCTCTCCCCGCTTTATGTATCAGACCGTTTATATATCAATCTGCTGTATGTATCAGATCCAGCTGTCTCTTATAGCTCTCCGCTGAATTTTACAAGCTCCTCAAGTATTTTCTGCTTTGTGGCTTCGTCGGCAAATGAAGCCTTTACGGCTGTCTGTTATAGCTCTTCGCTGAATTTTACAAGCTCTTCAAGTATTTCCTGCTTTGTGGCTTCTTCGGCAAATGAAGCCTTTACGGCTGTCTGTTATAGCTCTTCGCTGAATTTTTCAAGCTCTTCAAGTATTTTCTGCTTTGTGGCTTCGTCGGCAAATGAAGCCTTTACGGCTGTTTTTTCAATGGTTACAAGCTCACGGTCACTCAGGTGCGCAAGGCTGGTGGCCAGCTCGAGGTCATCTGTAAGCGTCGTGTCCGAGACTGTGCGGTTATCGGTGTTTATCGTGACCGCAAGGCCGGCATCGAGGAATTCGCGCAATGGGTAACTGTCCTTTACCGCCTTCGTCTGAAAGTTACTTGTCGGGCACATCTCGAGCGCTGTCTGATTTTCCGAAAGATACTGTTTCAGGTCACTTTGCCCTGAGACTGCGATCCCGTGACCGATCCGCGACGCTCCAAAATCGAGTGCCGCTCTGACACTTTCAGGGCCTGCCGCCTCGCCTGCGTGAATCACAAAGGGTACGTTCATTTTTTCCGCAGCGGCAAACAGCTCCTTAAAGCCAGCCGTCGGATAAAGTGCCTCCGCCCCGGCCAGGTCAAGGGCGCAGACGCCTTTCCCAAGATATTTTTTTACCAGCGCGAGCGTGCCGAGATTCTTCTCAAGGTCAAAATGCCGCATGGCGCAGAGAATGAGACTTCCGCGGATCCCGTACTTTTCCTCACCACATCGAAGGCCCTCTATTGACGCCTGCACCGCGTCTTCTGGCGACATGTATTTATCCGGCCTGCTTTCATTTTTTTCAGAGTGGCAACTGGCAGCTTCCCTGCCTGTATCATGATCGCCGGCGGATGCCTGTGTTGATCCCTCTTCTGCCATATGATCACCGGCGGATGCCTGTGTTGATTTCTCGTCTGCAATATGGTCACCGGTGGATGCCTGTGTTCTGGCAGCTTCCGACAGGCAGACCGGATCGTAGCGGATTTCGATGTATCTGACATTTTCTGCTGCTGCCTGCCGCATCACGTCAACTACGCCGTCGCGCACTGCCTCCCTCGTACTGAGCACCCTGATCGGCAGGTCAAATTTTTCCAGATATTCATTCAGGCTCGCGCAGTCCATTGAGACCGACAGCTCAGTCTTGTCCACTTTTCTCCCCAGCCGGCTGCTGATGAACTCCGGGGACAGCGAACCGTCCAGATGGCAGTGCAGCTCAGCCTTTGGCATGGCTTTTAATCGTGCCTTATCCATATAGCACCCTCCTTTCCGCAATTTCGCGGTCATTTTTTCTTATCCTGCTGTATCAGGATTCTTATCGCCTCGACTGCTGTGTGGATAGCGCCGTCAGTGTCGTGCACCTGCTTATTTTCAAGTCCCTTCTTCGCGCGCTCCTGGTTCGCGAGCACCAGAAGACAGGTGCCGCACCTGACGCCACGCGCTGCCGCGACTGTAAAAAGCGCCGCCGACTCCATCTCTGACGCGAGCGTC
This sequence comes from Candidatus Weimeria sp., assembly GCA_051878915.1. Taxonomy (GTDB): domain Bacteria; phylum Bacillota; class Clostridia; order Lachnospirales; family Lachnospiraceae; genus Weimeria. Next base: position 1,306 of record JBJELA010000356.1, on the reverse strand, counting down.
CCAAGCTTTAGCCAGGCGTCCCATTTATTGATCAGATCGTAGCCTGCGGGCATTTTTTCAGGCTCGTGCTGCCCGAAAAACGCGTCCTTGCACTGCACAACGCCCAGATGATAAGACTCGTGAAGCTTGTCCGCGGCCTCCTTCAGCGCTGCCGTCACCGTAAAATCAGGCACCGCAGGAAACTCAATCGGCGCGTATTCCCTGCTCGTCCCCTCCATCCGGACAGCGCCGGTCGCTATGACAAGATCACCGCCCTTCACAGATAAGTCCATCCCACCGCAGGTCCCGACTCTTATAAAAGTATCCGCCCCGCAATGTACCAGCTCTTCCATCGCGATTGATGCCGACGGCCCGCCGATCCCGGTCGACGTGACGCTTACCTTCTCACCGTCCAGATACCCGGTGTACGTCATAAACTCCCTGTTGTCCGCTACAAAACGCGGCTCGTCAAAATACGCAGCGATCTTTTCACACCGCTTCGGATCTCCCGGCAGGATCACGTACCTCCCGACATCACCCGGCCCAAGCCCGGTATGGTACTGCTTTCCCGAACCTTCAGTATAATCGACCATACTCATTTCCTCCTTGAAAAAATAAATGCTCTTTAAGCAATTTTATCACGCCCGCACGGCTATATCAAATGATTTGAATATTACTGTCTGCACGGCTATATCAAATGATTTGAATGCTACTGTCTGCACAGCTATATCAAATAATCTGGCTGTTACAGACTGCACGGCGGGCAGAACTTTAAATGCTGAAAGAGAGCGGACGCGGGCTATAAGGTTTTTGATTGGTTTACGTGTAGAAATCAAAATACTTGAAATCTGCACGTAGTGACTGTGCCTGGTTTACGTGCAGAAATCAAAAAAACAGAATTCTGCACGTAACGGCATTGCCTGAACTACGTGCAGAAATCAAAATACTTGAAATCTGCACGTAGTGACAAAACAAAAAAATGCATCAGCCTTGCTTGGTTTACGTGCAGAAATTGCAAAACCGGAATTCTGCACGTAACGGCCAAGCCTGAACTACGTGCAGAAATCAAAAAAACAGGATTCTGCACGTAACGGCCGTGCCTGAACTACGTGCAGAAATCAAAATACTTGAAATCTGCACGTAGTTACAAAACAGAAGGCTGTGCTTTTCCGTACGAAAATGCAAGAATTATCAAATGGTACGGAAATTATGGGCAAGCTAGCGGACTGAGTCTAGATTTCCATTCTCAGTCCGTAATTTCACCTGGCGTTTTACGGACTAATTCCCGATTTCTATTCTCAGTCCGTAATTTCACCTGGCGTTTTAC
>JBJELA010000355.1:0-6192 GCA_051878915.1 Candidatus Weimeria sp. | reverse complement strand
TCTTTACAGTACCGAAACGGCTGATATCATCCCACTCAGGAGCCTTGGTGCAGACAACAGTGATGTCGGCCTGCTTCTGAATGTGGTAATCGAGGATCGGGCCAAAATCGCATTTATAAACGCAGTCACCGCTTGTGATCACTACGTATGGCTCGTGGCGCTTCTTAAGGAAGTCGATGTTCTGCCACATGGCGTCCGCAGTGCCTCTGTACCACCAGCTGTTCTCAGCTGTAACGGTAGGAGTGAAGAGGAAAAGTCCTCCCTGCTTACGTCCGAAGTTCCACCACTTGGATGAATTCAGATGCTCATTTAATGACCTCGCGTTGTACTGTGAAAGAACCGCTACGGTCTGGATATTCGAATTCGTCATGTTCGATAAGGCGAAATCGATGGCTCTGTAGCTGCAGCCTACAGGCATGGCAGCGATAGCTCTCTTGTTTGATAATGACTTCATACGGGTGGAATTGCCACCTGCTAAAATGATTCCTAATGCTTTCATGACTGCTCACCTGCCTTTATCAGATATCCGCCGCTCGGAAGCGCTCCGCCCGGATAATCATCCGGCTCCGTCACACCTCTTATCGCGGTGTTTTTACCAATAGTAACATTCGCAGGTATCACGGAACCATCTCCGATGGTAGCAAGCCCGAAGCTGTAAACCTTCGGATTCAGCTTCGACTCTGCCTCTTCTCCAACACCGATCTTTGTATTCTCACCGACCACACAGTTCTCTGCTATGATAGATTTCTCTATGTAAGCTCCCTTCCTGATCACTGTGTCCTTCATAATGATCGAATCCCTGACTTCTGCGCCCTCTTCTACAACAACCCCGGCTGAAAGCACCGAACCATAAACCTTGCCATAGATCTGATCACCGGCTCCTATGATAGCCTTTCCGACCTCGGCGGACGGCCCTATATACTGTGGCTCGATCTTATCCTGCTTTGTGTAGATCTTCCAGAATTCCTCGTAGAGATTGAACTCAGGGATCAGATCGATAAGCTCCATGTTCGCCTGCCAGTATGAGCCAAGTGTTCCTACGTCCTTCCAGTAGCCGTTGAACTCATACGCGAAAAGTCTCTTGCCGTTCTCGTGGCAGTACGGAATGATGTGCTTTCCGAAGTCGCAGTTGCTCTGATCCTTTAAAGCCATCAGCGCCTGCTTCAGTACCGGCCATGAGAAGATATAGATACCCATCGAAGCGAGATTGCTCCGCGGATGCTCCGGCTTCTCCTCGAACTCCTGGATCCTCTTGTTCTCATCAGCGATAACTATTCCGAAACGGCTGGCCTCCTCCATAGGAACAGGAAGAACTGCGATAGTGACATCTGCCTGATTCTGCTTATGGAAATCAAGCATTGCCTCGTAATCCATCTTGTAGATGTGGTCGCCTGAAAGAATCAGAACGTACTCAGGATTATAAGCCTCCATGTACTTCATGTTCTGATAGATGGCGTTTGCTGTTCCAGAATACCATTCTGAATTATCGCTTCTCTCATAAGGAGGAAGAACCGTGACACCACCGTTGTTCCTGTCGAGATCCCACGGTGTTCCGATACCGATATGTGAGTTAAGCGCAAGAGGCTGATACTGCGTCAGCACACCTACTGTGTCTATGCCTGAATTGATGCAGTTGCTCAATGGAAAATCAATGATCCTGTATTTCCCGCCGAAAGCTACCGCAGGCTTTGCCACATCGGAAGTCAGTACACCAAGCCTTGAGCCCTGGCCGCCTGCCAGAAGCATGGCTATCATTTCTTTACTGCTCATCTAATCACCTCGCATCTAAATGAGAGCTACTCCCCTCATTCTCATACATTTTGATAATTTTTACCAAAACCATAAACTTTGAATAATAAAATTATAGCATATTGCACAAGTAAATCAAATCCTTTTTTTATCACTTATGTATTTTTTACAAAAAATAAACGTAAATTTTCAGGAAATCGGTTGTTTTTGGTTCAAAGAGGCGTTGCCGAGCCCTGAATCATATCACTTTTTCCTCCGCCGCGGACGTTATATTTCTGCTTCAGCCCGTCAAGAAGCGTTCTCGCGTCGATATCACGGCCTCCCGCGAGAAAGGTATAGCTGCCGTCTCCCTTCTCTGAAAAAATATAGCACGCCCCGTCGTGTACCTCTTTAAAGTGGTTGAACGCGCTGTTCAGGATATTCCTGTCGGTTATTTTTGTAAAAACAGTATCGTCCTCCGTCGTATCTATCTGCCTGAAAAGCTCTGCCTTTTCAAATTCACCAAGCTCAGCCCTCAGCGCCTGCCTTTCATCTGAAAGCTTCCTTACTGCCTCTGCGGCGTCAGGACGTCCGGTAGAAAACAGATGGCCGATATCCGTCAGGGCATCGAAATCAGATACGAATTCGCTGTAGGCCCTCTTTCCGCAGGCGATGTAAAGCCTGGTCCCTCCCTTGTAGTTCAAGTGAGAGAGGACCTTCAGCACTCCGACCTCAGCGGTGGTTTTTACATGGGGCGCGCAGCAGGCACAGACGTCCACGCCCGGAATAGTGACTATCCTGACCGCGCCCGTAAGCCCCTTCTTGCTCCTGTAATCTATGGCAGCAAGTTCCTCCTCAGACGGATATCTGCACTCCACTGGAATCGCGCTCCAGATCACTTCGTTGGCCTTCGCCTCGATATCAGATATCTCTTTGTCCGTAAACTTTCCGTTGTAGTCCATCTGGCAGGTCGTCCCGGTAAGCGAGAACCCGACATTGTCATACCCCTTCATCGAATGCACGATCCCCGAAAAAATATGCTCTCCCGTGTGGTTCTGCATATTGTCGAAGCGGTGCGCCCAGTCTATGCGGCCTCTCACCTTATCGCCGGCCTTAAGCCCGTCTTCTGTCTTGTGATATATGACCTCGTCCTCAATCCTTACAGCCTCTACCTCAAACCTTTTTCCGTCAGCCTCGAGAAAGCCCCTGTCACAGGTCTGTCCACCCTCTTCCGGGAAAAACAGCGTCCTGTCAAGCACTGCCTCTCCATTCTTTACGCTTACGACCTCAGCCGTAAATTCCGTGTCATACGGATCAGAATCAAATAATTTTTCAGTCAGCATCTAATGTCCTTTCTATAGTGCGGAGCCGGTCTTCCATATTAAAGGCACTTTTAACTTTTTTAAAGGCGTTATCACGAATCCGCTCCAGGGCGTCATCATGAGACAGGTAGAATTTCATCATCTCAAAGGCCTCTTCATCCGATGAATAGAGAAGGCTGTCTGCTCCGTTCTCAAAATACTCCAGCGTCTCCTCAGAAACAGGCATCATGACGACGCCGTGACAGGCCATGATATCAAGGGCTCTTAACGGGATCCCTGTCTCAATACAGCGGAGCGTAGGGCAGAGATTTATTCTGCTTTTATTAAAAATAACCGGCATCTGCGTATTGTAATCTACCCTGCCGTTTATCTGTGCTCTGTGAAGAGCTGTCGCTATCTCTTCCGGCCGGTTCGAGGTATAGACAACTGTATCAGTGATCCCCGAGGCCAGCGCCAGAAGAGTCAGCCTGTCGATACAGGTTATCCGCGTCGCCATCGCATAGATAAAATTCTGCCTAGTCACATTCCCCGCAAAAATATCCGCATCCTCTGACCTGCCCTTGTTCTTCATCAGGTCAGCGTTTATTTTTTCAATGAGCTGATCCGTGACAAGCTCCGGCAGCAGATAATAGCCGTACAGATTCCTCTGCGCCGCGAGAATGCCGTCGAGGTACCCTCTCAGATGGTCACCGAGCTCCTTTACGACCGACTGGTAAGGCGAATAGTAGAACGAGCCGATGAAACTGACTCCGCACTCCCTGAACTCACCACCGTGTCTTTTTATCTCTCCTGAAAAAATATCCGGATCCGTGGCGAGCGGCAGATGCCATACTCTCGTTATGCCATGCTTCTGATAGTATCTGACCTGACCTCTGTCAAAGAGAAAAATATAGTTGTTCTTCCTCTCCATCTCAGGAGTACCTGCAAACGCGAGCGGCGCGTCGTAGCTCCACGAGACATATCTGATGCCGAGGTCATCTAAAACAGGCGCGAGAACCGGCCAGAAATTTACCGTAAAGCAGAAGTCCCAGCGGTCCGCCCTTCCCCTGAGGCGGTCGCGGATCATCCGGGAGAGCCTCTCATCCTTTGTCTGGTCAGCGGGTGTATAGAAGGTCTCCTCATCAACCTCCCAGCCAAGCCTTTTCATGGCAGCCGGAACTGTATTGTCGAAATAGGATTCAAAAAATCTGATAAATAGTATTCTCATGTCTACCATTATGGCAGAATCAGATGTAAAAAAAAAGTCCCTGTCAGCAATAAATTGCTGACAGGGACCTGAATTCCGGACTTACGGTTCTGTGATCAGATCAGGCTTCCTTCTTCATAGGCTCTTCGCTTCTGTAGACAGGCTCTGTGAAATGCTTCTGTCCTGTGACATCAGAATCACTTCTGTATGCCGCGAGTGAAGGATCCTTTCTGGCTGCGTCTGTTACATCATCCTCTGTCTGGAAGGCTGCAAGCTCCGGATGCTCTACGTGCTCCTTTGAGTAGTTGACATAAGTCTTTGGCACGTGTTTCTCCTTGCTCCAGACCTCTTCTGCTACAGGAGCCCACTCCTTTGCGTACTCATCGCACTTCTCACAGAGATGCTCAACGCTCTCAGGAGACTCCATGTTGGTCTGATGCGCGCCGGTGTCGTGAACCATTTTTCTGAGAAGAGTAGGGTTCTCAAGCATCGGGCATGGACGAAGCTGGTTACGGTTGAACGGCTGTCCCTTGCGGTACTCCATGAACAGTGGTGACTGGAGCATCTCAAGAATGCTCTTGTCATGAATATTCGAATCAGAGAAGTGAATGAATACGCATGGCTCTGCATCTCCGTTTGAATTGATATGGAAGTAGTTTCTTCCTCCGGCGATACATCCTCCTACGTACTCTCCATCGTTCTGGAAGTCCATAGGGAAGAATCCGAAATCACACTTGTCGCTTCTTACATAGCGGATTCTGTCGATTATGTACTTTCTCTGCTCTACTGTAGGCATAAGCTCTGGTACAGCGTTGTTTCCTACCGGCATGAAGTGGAAGTAGAATCCGAAACGGGCTCCCTTCTCCTCAAGCAGATGGAAGAAATCATCGCTTGTAACAGCCTCGATATTCTGTCTGGTGTAGCATACAGAAGTACCGAATACGATTCCGTGCTCGCGAAGGATGTCCATTGCCTTCATAACTGCGGCATAGTGGCCCTTTCCACGACGGATATCGTTTGTATCAGGTGTACCCTCAAGTGAAAGCATGAAGGTGATGTTTCCTAACTGTCTGACCTTCTCAGCAAGCTCATCTGTGATAAGCGTTGAGTTGGAATAAAGTCCGAAGAAGCAGTCGTTATGCTTCTCAGCAAGCTTGAAGATATCCTTCATGCGGACTGTCGGCTCACCGCCTGTCATCATATAGAGGTAAACGCCAAGCTCCTTACCCTGGGTAACGATCTTGTCCATATCCTCATACGAGAGGTTTGCCTTGTGGCCGTATGTACCTGACCAGCAGCCTACACAGTGCATGTTGCAGGCCATGGTCGGATCAAACAGGATAAGCCACGGGATATTGCAGCCGTACTTCTCACGGTTTGCCCTGATCATCTTTGTGCCACGGAAAAATGCTTCATAACCGAGATTAAGGAGCATTGTCTTTGCATAATGAGGATCTGTCTCATCGATAACTCTGTTTATGAATTTTACCCATCTGTTATCTGGATTGGAAAGAGCCTTCTTTGCAGCTTCCATCTTCTCCTTATTGGCTCCCTTGCCCCAGAACGTAGCTGCGGTATCTACGAGCTTGCAATAAGTCTCTGATCTCTCTGCATAGTCCTTTTTCTTGATGTGTTTTAAAAAACCATCAATTGCTGTAGAAAATGCTTTTCTCTCTGCAGCATGTGAAAGTTCTTTAATTCCCATTTCGGTTCCTCCATTTCGTTAAAACTTTTTATCTATTCGGATTACAGAATAAACTTACTATCTGACTTCTAACTTAAAAGATTTTAATTCCCTCACCAGATTTTGTCTATATACAAAATTTCAGAACTGTCAGAGATAGTTACACTTTCTGAAGTTTGTAGTCAGCCGCGATAAATGCCGTTCGTTTTCTTTTCCGGTTACTATTCACGGCCAATGTCATTAAGTTAAGTTCAAAAGGTTAGATTCCATAA
>JBJELA010000354.1:0-6286 GCA_051878915.1 Candidatus Weimeria sp. | reverse complement strand
CTCCTTAGGGAACTCAGGAACAAAACCGTTCTCAGCAGTAGAAGGCATATAGATGACTCTGTCCCACATACCGGTCTTAGCGTCATAGTTGCCGCAGCGGCCAGCCATAACATTTGAATCTACATAAACAGGATAAACCGGATCTGTAACAGCTATTCTGTTATCCTCAGAGAAAAGCTCCTGGATATTGCCGGAATCACTCTTGGCGCCATCAGAAACGAAAATCTCATCAGGAGCGATATCACATCCTCTGTCCTGATAATCATGCTTGGCGATTGCATTGCGTAAAAAATCATAGCCGAGATCCGGAGAATAACCTCTGAAAGTAGCAGCGTCAGCCTGCTCATCAACAGCCTTGTGAAGGGCATCGATAACGACCTTTGGCAGCGGCTGGGTTACATCGCCGATTCCAAGTCTGATGATCTGCTTGTCTGGATTTGCCTCAGCAAAAGCGGCAACATTCTTCGCGATAGTTGAAAAAAGGTAGCTTCCTGGTAACTTCAGATAGTTCGTATTAACCTGATACATTTCTTTCTCCTTCTAAAAACTTAACACATATATAAATAATTATTTCTTAGAAAACAACCTCATCCGAAGCTGATCCCATCTGAAAGGGAATCACTTCTTCGGCTCGTAAATCTTCACATCGTCCTTCTCAAACGAATCTGAAATATCAATATGGCCTGTAAATACAGTTGTGGCAGGTCCCTTGAGCCATACAGTGTCGTTTTCCCTGTCGTATCTGACAGTCAGATCGCCGCCTTGAAGGTGCATCGTGACTTCCTCGTCCGTAAGACCGTTTATCACGGCTGCCACAGTCGTAGCGCAGGCTCCGGTGCCGCAGGCAAGCGTCTCGCCGCTGCCCCTCTCCCATACTCTCATGCGGATATTTTTCCGGTCGAGAATATTCGCAAACTCGGTATTGGTCCTCTGCGGGAAAACAGGATGATTCTCAAACATCGGTCCGATATGCGGCAGGTCAAGAGCTCTCGTGTCCTCATCTGTAAAAATGACACAGTGCGGATTGCCCATAGAAACGCAGGTCACACGGAAGATGTTGCCATCGACCTCCATAGGCTCGTTTATCATCTGGTCCTTTGGAAAAATAACCGGAATATGCGAAGCCTTAAGCACCGGCGAACCCATATTCACGAGGACGGAATCGACCTTGCCATCCTTTACGGTGAGGTCTAAAGTCTTGATACCGGCAAGAGTCTCAACAGTAATCGTAGTCTTGTCAGTAAGGCCATTGTCATAGACGAACTTCGCGACACAGCGGATGCCGTTTCCGCACATCTCGCCCTTCGAGCCGTCAGCATTATACATATCCATCTGGAAATCAGCGACTTTAGACTTCTTTATCAGGATAAGTCCGTCAGAGCCGATCCCGAAATGCCTGTCACTGACAAACCTGGCAATCGAAGATCCGTCAGGAATGTCTTTCTTTGTGCAGTCGACATAGACATAGTCATTGCCGCAGCCATGCATTTTTGTAAAATCAATTGAGGTCATAAAAATCCTCCTTAACCCTTTTCTATTATACTTAAAATATCTTCAAGTGCAAGGGTTCCGCCGAAAATATCCAGGGCACTGCCGATAGTTACATCAATCCTGCCATCAGTAAGCCTCTTTATCTCACGCAGATCGTCATAGCTTCCGACACCGCCGGCATAGGTGACCGGGATCCCGTCATAGTCGGCAAGGATCGAAAGCAGCCTCTCATCTGCTCCTGCTCTCTTTCCTTCGACATCGGCCGCGTGGATCAGATACTCATCGCAATAGTCCTCGAGATACTCAAGCAGATCAACGGAAAGCTTCTGTTCAGTAAACCTCTGCCAGCGGTCAGTCACGACGTAGTAATCGCCATCCCTGCTTTTACAGGAAAGGTCTAAGACTATGTGCTCCCTTCCAGCCACACTTACCAGCTCTCGAAGCCTGTCCATCTGGATCCGCCCGTCAGAGAACACAAAGCTGGTAAAAATACCGTGGCTTGCGCCAGCGTCCAGAAACTCCGATACATTCCTGTCGTCGAGACCGCCTCCGGCCATAAGTCCCGCAGGATAAGTGCGAAGAGCCAGAAGAGCCTGCTTCTTTGAGGCCTCATACTCAGGCGTACCCTTGGCATTAAGCATTATCACGTGCCCGCCGCTCAAGTGTTTCTGCTTATACATTAAAGCGTAGTAGCCGGCATCGTGAGTGGCGACGAAGTTCTCCTTTGCGGAATCTGTCCTGTCGTCAAGACTTGAGCCGACAATCTGCTTTACCGCTCCATCATGGATATCTATACACGGTCGAAATCTCATAAAAAAACCTCCGACAGCAAAGCCATCGGAGGTAAAAATGTCGAAGGAGCTCTGCTGTTACATATATTTTTACAGCAAGCTAAATTCTAACACATCTCGGCATATTGTCAAATCAGTGTTACTATTCACCGCATGCTTCTGTGGATAGTAACAAATCAGTCCTCATCATCAGGAGCGGTTATCGCATCCATTCTGTAAAGGAATTTTACAGCACCCTTTTTGCCATCGGCAAGTCCTGAGAAGCTCTGATAATTCTCACCAGCGTCAATAGCTGCACGCAGCTGGTTTGCGAGAGGCTTGATATCTCCGTTGTAGGAGTTGATGAGTTTCTCGATTCCCTCTTTGTTGAACTTCACGATTCCATCATAGAGATCATCTGCACCATCAGAGAGCTTTACTGCTCCTTCTGAAAGTGACTTAGTTCCATCATAGAGAGTGCCAAGTCCATCAGAAAGGCTTCCTACTCCGGTGTAGAGGCTTCCTGCTCCGGTGTAGAGCTTGTTTACTCCGCCTGAAATCTGTCCGGCACCTGTCTGAAGCTGTGAAGCGCCGCTTGTGAGCTTATTGTTGTTTTCGACAAGAGTGCTGCTTCCTGAATAGAGCTGGTCTACACCCTTTATCAGTGCTGAAAACTGCGTCGAAAGGTTTGAGATTGATGAGGTATCAATACCGCTTAAATCTGCAGAACCAAGTGAAGAAGAAAGCTGATCGATTCCGTCTGAAAGCTGCTTCTGGCCTGCTGCCATCTTCTTCACACCGTCGTTAGCGGCGCTCATTCCATCACTTACTGTCTTTGCTCCGGCCGCAAGCTTTGAAGAGCCATCGGCTAACTGCTTTGAGCCGTCAGTAAGCTGCTTTATCTGACTTGTAACAGACTCACTGGTGAGCTCACTCTGAAGTGACTTAGCTGCAGCGTCCAGGGCGCTCTTTGCTGCCTGAACCTGATGCAGTCCGTCAAGGGCTGTGTAGTAGGTGGCTGTGGCTTTTGCAGTGTCACCGCCGTTTGCCTTTGCCAGTGCAGCGATAACAGTGGTCTGTGCGCCTGTAAGCTTAGTGGTTACTGTATCGATGTTTGAAAGAGTGATCTTCTCGTCAGCGCCAAGGATATTCATCTGTCTTAACAGTCCAAGTAGTGTTGTATTGCTGTTAAGGCTAGAATCGATAGTCTGTGTCAGCTGAGTCTGCGACTGGGTTGAGAACTGGCTTCCGACTCCTGAAAGAGCTGTCTGTATCTGTCCGATACCCTTGTCAAGTGAGCTTGCTCCGCTTGATACCTGTGCAGCAGCGTCTGAAACTGACTTTGAACCGGTGGTCAGCTGATCCATGCTCTTTACAAGTCCAGGATTAGCCTCTGTTCCATCGCCGTTGTATCCTGCAAGCAGCTGATCAGAACCGGTCTTTAACTGAGCGACGCCCTTTGAGAGAGCAGACATCTGAGTGGCCAGGTCTGAGATATTGAGATTTCCAAGTGCCGGGAGAGCGCTTGAAAGCGGCGCGAGTGAAGTCTTTAACTGACCTATTCCGCCGTTTAACTGTGCGACTCCTGCTGTATAGGTCTTAAGACCGCTTGAAAGAGATGAAGCTCCGCTTGTGAAAGTGCTCATGTTTTTCTGAAGTGTTCCAAGTCCGTCGCGCAGCTGCCTGCTTCCACTCTCGAGCTTGTCACTGCCATCCTTTGCGCTCTTCGCTCCGTCTGAAAGCTGTGAAGCGCCATCGCTTAAGTCGCTTGCGCCGTCACTCAGCTGTTTGCTGCCGTCCTTTAACTCATCGGTGGCATCTGAGAGCTTGTCCATATCGTTTGATAAGTCATCAGTCTCCTTTGAGTTAGAGGTAAGTGTATTTGACGCGTCGATCAGGGCTGTCATCTGAGTCTGAAGGTCGAAATCCTTTACATCAGCCTCGATATCGAATGACTCCGGAAGAGAGAGGTCATTGTCAAATGAACCGCCGTTCTTCTCAAGTGAATCCTTTATTCCCGGAAGGGCATAGCCTAAAACAATAGTCTTTGTACCATTCTGGATCACACGTCCGTTGCTTACCTTCACATTCGTGAAATCATCGTTTAAGATCATACCTGTGATGGCAGCGAAAGGAACAACTGTAGTAACATTCTCACCGTTTACCTTTTCAGTGTAGCTCGTATTGTTCGTGTAATCATAGTGGATCTTTACATGTCCGCTCTTTCCTGCGAGCTCATCAGGTGTCACCTCATCTCCATCAAGGGTGTAGGTTACTTTTACAGAAACAGGAGCCTCATCAGTTGAATGGCCCTGGTAGTAGATATCATTACCGTCGGCTTCCCATGTGAGCTTGTCACCGTCCTGAGTGAATTTCTCATCGCCATTTGTATTCTTGATGTCTGTAAGGTCAGCGACATCATCTATTGTATCCTCTCCATCCTTATTGATCAGGTGGACAGCTGAGATAGTGTCGGTTACAGTTCCGTCCGGTTTTGATATCAGGTAGACTGTCTCATCCTTGTCGAGGTCCTTGCTCTCGACCTTCAGATTATCAGTATCTATGATGCTGTTTGTAGTCTCCTCGGTTGCAGACGCCTTATCAGCCATGGCAGTGTACTGGACAGTTCCGGTAGAAACCAGTCCTACCACAAGAGCACCTGCTACAACTCTTATGATATATTTCTTACGGAAAATTCTTTTAAGCTCTGGTAACTTCATATATTTTTCCTCCAATCAAGCCTTTATCGTCTTTGTAGTTTCTGCATTCTTATTTATGAAGCCTGCGCTGGTGTGGATTATGATCTTATCGAAGATCATGAACATCGACGGCAGCAGGAAGATAACAACGAGCATACTTATAATAGCGCCTCGTGCCATAAGGTTGCAGAGTGAAGATATCATATCGATATCCGAGTAAACTGCTACTCCGAATGTAGCTCCGAAGAAGGTCAGCGCCGAAGCGATGATAGAGCTTATTGAGCCACGGAGCGCGTCCGTTATAGCCTCCTTCTTCTCCAATCCGTTGAAGCGGTTCGTCTTATACCTGTTCGTCATCAGGATAGCGTAGTCGACAGTCGAACCGAGCTGAATGGTTCCAATGACGATGCTGGCGATGAACGGAAGCGTAGTGTTCGTGTAGTACGGAATTCCCATGTTGATATAGATGGCAAACTCTATTAGTGCGACGAGGATTATAGGTATCGATATCGACCTGAACGAAATCAGGATGATGAAGAATACAATGATAATCGATACAGCGTTTACCTTGTTGAAATCGGAGTTTGTGATCGTTACGAGGTCCTTCGTACAAGGCGCCTCACCTATCAGCATCGCGCTCTTATCGTATTTCTTTATGATCTTCTCGATCTCTGTACACTGCTTATTGACCTTCGACGTAGCTGTCGCGTAATCAGATGTCACTATCATAAGCTGCTTATCGCCGCTCACCAGCTCATCCTTTACATCATCAGGTATCACGTCTGAAGGGACCATAGGTCCTGTCAGTGAATCAACCGACATGGCAAGCTTTATGCCCTTGAGATTCTTGATGTCGTTTATCATCTTGTCAGACTTCTCAGGACTAAGGCTCGAATCGGCAATGATTATCGAGGTAGCTCCCATCTTGAAGTCCTCGTTCATTTTTTCATTAGCCTGCTTACTCTTCATGGAATCAGGAAGCTTTCCGGCAAGATCGTAGTAAACCTTCGTATGCGCCTGTCCATAAAAAGCAGGTATTGCAAGAATCAGGAAGATAGCGAAAAATACATAGCAGTGCTTTACTATCCAGTTGGCTGTTCTTCCGAGATCCGGCATGATGACCTTGTGGTTCGTCTTTCTGACTATAGGATCAAACACAAGGATAAGTGAAGGAAGGATAGTTACGCAGGAGACAAGTCCGAAAAGAACTCCCTTTGCCATTACGACTCCTAAATCAATACCGATCCTGAAGCTCATGAAACAGAGTGCGATAAATCCGGCGATAGTCGTCGTTGATGAACCCGCAATGGATAAGAAGGTCTTTGA
>JBJELA010000353.1:0-6291 GCA_051878915.1 Candidatus Weimeria sp. | reverse complement strand
GATTTCTATTCTCAGTCCGTAATTTCACCTGGCGTTTTACGGACTGATTTCCGATTTCCATTCTCAGTCAGTAATTTCACTCTTCGGTTTACGGACTGATTCCCGATTTCTATTCTCAGTCCGTAATTTCACCTGGCGTATTACGGACTGATTCCCGATTTCTGTTCTCAGTCCGTAATTTCACCTGGCGTTTTACGGACTGATTCCCGATTCCCGTCCTCAGTCCGTAATTTCACTCTTCGTTTTACGGACTAATTCCCGATTCCCGTCCTCAGTCCGTAATTTCACTTGGCGTTTTACGGACTGATTCCCGATTCTCGTCCTCAGTCCGTAATTTCGCCTGGCGTATTACGGACTGATTCTCGATTCCCGTCCTCAGTCCGTAATTTCACTCTTCGGTTTACGGACTAATTCCCGATTTCCGTCCTCAGTCCGTAATTTCACTCTTCGTTTTACGGACTGATTCTCGATTTCTGTTCTCAGTCCGTAATTTTGTCTCTCGCTTTACGGACTAATTCCCGATTTCTATTCTCAGTCCGTAATTTCGCCTGGCGTATTACGGACTAATTCTCGATTCCCGTCCTCAGTCCGTAATTTCGCCTGGCGTATTACGGACTGATTCTAGATTTCCATTCTCAGCGAGTAAGCAAGCTGTGGATTTCCGTACCTATAGGCAAGAATTGACAAATGGTACGGAAATCAAGCCTAAGCGGACTGATTTTTTCCGTACCATAAGCCTGGAATTAACAAATGGTACGGAAATCAAGCCAAAGTGGACTGTTTTTTTCCGTACCAAAAGCCTGGAATTAACAAATGGTACGGAAATCAAGTCAAAGCGGTCTGTTTTTTTCCGTACCATAAGCCTGGAATTAACAAATGGTACGGAAATCAAGTCACAGCGTTCTGTTTTTTTCCGTACCATAAGCCTGGAATTGACAAATAGTACGGAAATCAAGTCAAAGCGGTCTGTTTTTTTCCGTACCAAAAGCCTGGAATTAACAAATGGTACGGAAATCAAGCCAAAGTGGACTGTTTGTTTCCGTACCAAAAGCCTGGAATTGACAAATGGTACGGAAAACAAGCCAAAGCGGTCTGTTTTTTTCCGTACCAAAAGCCTGGAATTGACAAATGGTACGGAAAACAAATAAGCTTCAGACAAAAAACTATGGATTTTTCATATAAAATGTATTAATATATGTGTTAGCCACCTGTTCGAGGAGTAAGGAGTCGTTACGCGCGGCGCCCGTGCTGACAACAGTTTTTTCTATAGCGTAGGCTGACGTGCTGATGTGTCGGCAGCAGGTGACGGTTTTGGAACGGTAGCTCAGCTGGGAGAGCACCAGGGTCACAACCTGGTTGTCATGGGTTCGAGCCCCATCCGTTCCATTTTTTTGCATTAATAGCTGGCAGCGGTTAATTTTCAGGGAAAATAAGGGGACACCCGGAAAAAGAGACCTCACACGTTCTGAGAAAGGTCTCGAAGAAAGGATAAAGAAAATGAACAAGATCACGATCGATGATATTGCCAGGGCGCTTGGGGTATCAAAGACCACTGTCTCGAGGGCTCTTTCAGGCAAAGGCAGGATCAGTGATTCTACAAAAAGCAGGGTTATCATGTACGCGCGCGAGCACGACTACAAGCCGAACGTCATGGCGAGGGGACTTGCCCAGTCGCGTACCTACAATATTGCTGTCGTGACGCCTCAGGAAAATGCCGACGTAAATCTCGCGTTTTTCCACCGCTGCCTGGTCGGTATCGTTTCGGAAACCGAAAAGAACGGTTACGATGTGCTGATCACCGTTGAACGCGGAAACCGTGTCGACGAGCTTGAGCGTATAATCCGCAACGGAAAGGTAGACGGTGTGATCCTCATGCGCACTTTTTTCAACGACAAAAGGATTGATTATCTGCGTGAAAATCAGATACCGTTTGTTGTCGTCGGGCGCTATCAGGATCCGGATGTCATCCAGGTAAACAATGACAATTTTTCCGGCTCCAGACAGATGACGGATACCCTTCTTAAGAATGGCGTCGTAAATCCGGCGCTCTTTGGCGGTTCAAAGGAGCATATCGTAACAAATGACCGTCTGAACGGCTTCATGCAGGCCATTTCAGACAATGGAATGAATATGGACGACTCTCTGGTATTCATGGACACCCAGGACGAGAACGTGCTGTCAAAGGCCGTCAGAAAGGCAGAAAATGCCGGTGTCGACTGCGTTTTCTGCATGGATGACGATATCGCCGACAAGACGCTTAAGGTCTGCCATGAAAAAAATATTTCCGTGCCTTATCAGTTAAAAATAGCCAGCTTCTACGACGCGCCGATACTTTCAAGAAATGTTCCCCGGATCTCAGCTGTGGCGTTTGACGAGAACGCTCTTGGAATGAGTGCCGCTGAAACACTGATAAAAATGATAAATGGCAAAGACGTTATCAATATTACCGTTGAAAAATTTGAGATCAAGCTTAGGGAAAGTACGGACTGACAGATACCTGATGTGGAACTTTGAACATATTTATATCGAAAAAGATATCGCGAAACATCCGCGCACTGCGGAGATCCTTGAGAAATGCCGTGCAAACGGCATTTTTTATATAGACAGATATATGGATATATTCGGCAGAAAAAAGCAGGACATCCACTGGCAGATGGCGCACCGCTCCCTGATCCTCGCAAAAGCCACGGGCGAGCTGCTCTACAGGGGCTCTCCAATGTGCCAGGATTACGGCAGGCGCGAGTTCTACTACACCTCGCTGATGAAAAACTGCCTTTACGACTGCGAATACTGCTTCCTGAAAGGCATGTACGACTGCGGATATCTGGTCGTCTTTGTAAATATCGAGGATATTTTTTCAGCTGTCGAAAGCAAGCTCCTGGAATTACAAAGCGGCTCAATCATGTACCTGTCAGTTTCGTTCGACACGGATCTTTTCTCATTTGAAAAAATGACCGGTTTCTGCCACATGTGGGCTGAATTCGCCAGTTCTCATCCCGACTGCGAGATTGAGATCAGGACGAAGGGCGCGCCGGAGATTTCTTCCTTCTACAGTTCAAACCTGATAATCGCCTGCACGCTCTCACCGCAGGAGATCATTGACAGGTTCGAGCACCACACTGCTCCTCTTTCCGAGAGGCTTCGTTCAGCAGGGGCAGCGATCGATCACAATTGCAGCGTAAGGCTCTGCATCGATCCGATGATCTGCGTAAAAAACTGGAAGGAATACTATGGACGGCTGGTGGATCAGATCTCATCAGCCATAGACGTGACAAAAGCCCTGGACTTCGGCATCGGCACCTTCCGTATCTCAAAGGAATACCTGAAAAGGCTGCGCGCCGCCGAGCCTGACAGCGAAGCTACCCAGTACCCGTTCGTGACCGAGGGAGGCTTCGCCTCGTACCCGGCGACCATAAATAAAGAGATGCTCGATTTCCTGACCAGAAAGCTCAGGTCAGTCGGCATCCCTGAATCAAAAATATACCCGGGCAGCTTTTTCTGAATGCGGGTATTTTTTACTATTCACGGCACCTCCCCAATCAGACCGCAGACTAAGTGCGTCCGTCGTGAACACCCACAGAAGCATGCTGTGAATAGTAGCGGTAATTTAACCAAATACACGCTTTATGCTGTCGTAGTGCAGGAATTTACCCTGGTCCGCAAGAGCCTTGATCTGAGCGGCATCCGCGAACTCATAGCCATCAGTTTCTTCAGCCTGCAGATGGATATCAGAATCCTTTACATCTATTACAAACTCATAGACATCCACAAAATAATTGTTCCGCTCCTCCGGATTGTCTCTCCTGTACGTAAAGACATAGCCTCCTGAGAGGGCATTGTCTATGTCGATGCCTGTCTCTTCAAGAACCTCGCGATGGACTGCCTCCTCCGATGTCTCTCCGGCGCGGACACCGCCGCCGGACACCTCAAAGGCTCCAGGCGCCCATTCCTTTGTGGAAACACGCTTTGTGATCAGGAATCTGCCGTCCGGGCGCCTGATGACTCCGAGCACAGTCAGATGGTAGTCTCCATCCGCCATCGTCCAGTCATTTCTCTTCATAGTGCGCCCGGTAAGCTTTTTATCCTTATCGTAAATATCCCAGAATTCCATAAAAACCTCGTAAATAGTCAATGCAGCCGGCTCGCACAGACCGCGGCGCCGCCTGCCAGGATTTTATTCTATGACAGCTGTTACCTCAATCTCGCAGAGCATTCCGGCCGGCAGGTCCTTTACAGCCACGCAGCTTCTCGCCGGCTTTGAGATGAAATACTTCTCATATATACCGTTGAATGTCTTGAAATCATTGATATCAGCAAGGAAGCAGGTAGTCTTTACGACGTGGGCATAGTCAGTTCCGGCTTCCTTCAAGAGATTTCCGATATTTTTGCAGATCTGCTCGGTCTGGGCCTCGATGCCGCTGACAGCCTTTCCGACAGCCGGATCTATTCCGATCTGTCCTGACAGATAAACTGTATTTCCCGCAATGATTCCCTGTGAATAAGGTCCGATGGCCTGTGGTGCCTTGTCAGTGCTGATGTACTTCATTTTTTCCTCCAATAGTGAACAGTCAGTTGATTAACCATAACTCCGTCAGCGGTTATTTTTCCAGGAAAAATAAAACGCCTCAGGAGAGTTTTCAGGAAAAATAATAACACCCCGCCACTGTCACGTCAACCGCCGCTGCCTGCGAACACTTAAAACATGCACCTGATATGGTTAATTTTCTAGACAAAAACACCGAAATGTAGTATCATTGAAGTGTTAATTATTTGTATGAATCAAGTAAAACAGCTGTTGTTTTTACATGAATTCGGGGGTTACCAAATGCCAGAAAACACTAAAAGAAAGAGCACGAGGGGTAAAGCATCCGGTAATAAGACACGCACGATAAAGCATGAGCTGACGAGAGCCGTCAGTATTTTAAGTGTCGCCATTATTATTATCCTGGCTACGATCCTGACCAGCGTATCAAACGTTTCAAAAGCATCCATCATCAAGGAAAACCTGCAGACGCAGGCGGATTACAGCGGTTCAAAGCTCGAGGCGCTGATTGAGAGCCAGAAGACCTTCGTCAAGGGCGTCGCAAAGAGCGCCGAGTCCTACGACCTGTTCTATAACAAGTCAAAAATGAAATCCGTCATCCGCGGATACAAAGGAGAAGTGGGTGACGAGGTCGGCGACCTTTACATAGCTTATGCCGACAATACCGTCTATATGATGAGCGGAAACGAAACAAATCTTCCCGATGATTTTGTCATGACTGACCGCTCATGGTACAAGGACGCGGTAAATTCCAAGGAAGACGTCGCTGTTTCTGATCCTTATGTCGACGCGTCCACAGGAAACCTTCTTATCACGATCTCAAGCCCTGTTACCTACCGTTCAGGAATGATCGCCGGAGTTATCGCCGAGGACTTCCTTCTGAGCAAGCAGACAACAGTCCTTAAAAGCATCAATTTCAATGACGGAGCCTATGCTTTCCTTCTTGACAGCAAAAACAACTATGTCTGCGAATACAAGAACGGTAAGATCATAATTCCGAAGGACGATACCAAAAAGGCTTCCTCAAACATTACCAGCAAGCTTAACGGAAAAACCGCCAGATACTATGCTTCCGACCAGGGTACCAGACTGCTTGCCACGTACAAGCTCGAGGATTCCAGCTACACCTTCTGCGTTTCCTCGTCTATAAACCAGATTCTGTTCTCTGTGTTTACTTTTATTGTGATTGCCCTGATCATAGCTACGGTTTCTATAATTCTGATAATCATCACCATGAATATCCTCGTCGGCAAAGAGCTCAAACCGGTTTCAAAATTCATGGCATTCATCAGACAGGCCGTTGTCGGCAATGACATGCCTCATATGAAGACCGAGACCGAAGAGATCGGCTACCTCGCGGATCAGATGAGGACGAGATTTATCGGCACCATCAAGAAGACATCCCAGATAGCGAAGGGCATCGGCAGCAGCGTTTCAGACACGAGCAGCCAGATCCGCGACATGAACGGCGGAATTACCGAGATCTCATCCACGATGGAGGAGACCGCCGCCAGCATCGACGAGCAGACCTCAAAGATCCAGTCTATCGACGATGCCTGCCGCGAGGTTGAGACCGGTGTAAACGACCTTGCCGAGAAGGCTACTGAGATGGCCACCAACGCTACTGATATCATCGAAAAAGTAGACAGGATCGTTCCTGAGCTCATGAAGAGCAAGGACAATACGGTAAGCATCACAGAGACCAGCCGTAAGGAGCTTGAGTCCGCCATCGACAGCGCGAAGAGCAT
>JBJELA010000352.1:0-6298 GCA_051878915.1 Candidatus Weimeria sp. | reverse complement strand
TATTTATTCAGCCGGTCAAACATCACCGGCTCCTTTACCTTTAAGGGAGACCCCAGGATGCAGCCTAGAGACGTCTTCTCCTTTCACCGCCTGGACGGGACTGTAGAGACCTGCACCATAGAAAACATCACGCTTACCCATGAGGGATGAGGAACGAAGGCAGAAGTCACCTACCGGAAGGGTATCTGCTAAAAGTTTTATTTTATCAGCGCCAGAAAAGGCGCTTTTTTATTTGGAGAAAACACATGGCTTGGATCACACCGAAAACCGACTGGAGCAGTGCAGACCGGGTGACTTCTGATGATATGAACCGGATCTGCGGGAACTTAAATATCGTCTACCCCGCTGGGAAGCTGAAAACGGACTACACGGCAGACGATATCGTGACTGTGACGGAGTGGCATGAGGTTTTATCGTCTCTAAATACCATGCTCTCTGTCACAGGGGTCACGGGAACTGCCCCAGGGGATGAGATGACAAATGACACCTTTAACCAGGTGGAAGAACTGACTCGGGAGATCAGGACTGCGCTTGAAAAGTACTTCCTGCAGACCAAGGCAGCCTCCTACAGTGGAGATACGGTCTTTGCAGGAGACATTTACGTGACCGGATATTAAGGAGGGAAGACTTATGGCTTTTATTGACAGGGTGGTTGAGCACCCGGGAAGATATACCCTTACCAATGCTGACACCGGAGAAGTGCTTGGGACTTTTGACTTTACCCGGGCTGAAGGGACCGTCACTACGGAAGGCACTCAGCTTAATGCAAGTAATCTGAATCAGGAAATTGCAGACGCCAAGACCGAAGTCACCGAGAGCATCAGTGACTCGATTGATGCAAGGCTTTCTGCCTTTACGATTGACTCTAATCAGAATGTGCGCGTAAAGAATATCCAGAGGGGCAGCGGAAAGGTGAGCGCAAAGAAAGGAAAGACTGTAACGAAGCACGTAAGCTTTCCCAAGGCTTTCAGCTCGGTTCCTTCTGTCATTGTCACTCCAATATCAGCTGCTCCAAACAACATTGCAGTAAGCGTAAAGAATATCACAACAAAAGGCTTTGACCTCTGCCTTTACCGCTCAAGCGATGCAGAGACCGCTTTCTGCTGGGCGGCAGTGTTATAAGGAGGCTCTAATGGTAGTTAAGACACAGTACATGGGAGGATATTATTTTCTTCACTGCGCCTTTGCAGACGATGAGGAAGGGACGAACTTTTCTTTAACTCAATATGATGACGCCCTGATGCGGGGAAGCTACACGGACCAGTCGGAAACAGAGAGCAGTGACCCATCCCGCTACACCTGGACTTACATCGAGGAGGCTTCAGAAGAAGAGACTGACACTGATGAAGAGGAAAGTGATCTTGAAGAAAGGCTCTCTGACTTAGAAGATGTCTCTGATGATCTATCCGCGAGCAGCAAGACATCTGGTTTTGATATCACTTCCACCCAGGCTAATGCGGACACAGAGATTGGAAACGTAAATCTTCTGACCGGCACAAACAAGGGAGCAAGCGGCTGGAGCTCTTCAAGCGGACTGACTCTTTCAGGCACTGAAGATACAGTCTATACCGACCTTGACCTTACCGATTTTCTTACGGTCACCTGCAATACCGCAGGGTCAAGCTGGATCGCCTTTAGCTCAGATGATCTTTTGAAACAACTCTCCCAGGCAGGAGAGGAAAGCAGCTACACCTTAAGCTTTGACATCAGGCTGTCTAGTGTATTTCAGATTCCGGTGTCTTTCTGTGACGAGGATAAAAGCAACGCGCAGCTCACCTTTGATGCAGTCGACCTCACGTCAGGAGACCAAGACCGGGATAATTCTGATGCCTGGATTCATTTCACCTCGACTGCTTTATCTACTGGCGCTTTGGCATCGTCCCAGAAGCTTTACTTTGACTTAAGCCAGATGCCAGCTTCAGCGACCCTTGATCTTGCGAACTTAAAGATTGAAGAAGGAGCTCTTGCCACTCCCTGGAGGGAGTCACTTTCTGAGATCAACGCCAAAGCCGAAGCCGCAAGAAAGAAGGCTGAAGAAGCAAAGGAAACAGCTGATGAGCTGGATGACTCGGTCTCTGGCCTTCAGAATGATGTCTATGGAGATGGCGGAATCACGGAGACCATCACAGGACTTATCGGAGAGACCAAGACCGTGACCGATGAGAATGGAGATGCCGTCTACGATGAGATCACCTATACCGACTCGGACGGGACGACCCATACGGAAAAAGTCGCGCGAACGGAGAGGATCCCGGGGAGGCTTGATGACCTGGACAGCAAAGTCCAGGGCGCAACAGATAAGGCTGAGCAGGCAATTGAAGGGCAGGAGAAGATCCCATCCATTGAGGCTTCTATCGATGAAGCAAAGGAGATCTTAAAGGAGTGGTCTCTTGACGACGGGTCAGGAAACATTGACGGAAGCAAGATCGCAAAAGGCACCATCACCTCAGAAAAGATCGCTGCCGGTGCTCTTCTTATTTCCAATTTCTCTAAGGAGGCCCTGAACCTTATCAACCAGCCTCTAAAGTACATCCGCTCAGCCACTGTGGATGGAGAGCTTGTGATTGAGATCGGAGAGGAAGGATCGCCCTATAAGGTCACGATCTCTAAGCAGGGCATGAACCTTTATGGCGGCGGCGAAATTGCCGCCTTTTTTAATACGGACACCATGAAGATCACGAAGGCCAGGATCCTAAATTCCATCCGCTTCGGAGAAGAAAATGATGAGAAAGACGACTTTGCTTTTGTCCCTCAGCCGAACGGGAATCTGTCGTTTAAGCTCTTAAAGGATGAGGAGGGATAGACATGACTGTAGCAATTTCTGCTTCCATTACAGAAAACAGCATATCGGTAGACAATAACACTTCAAATGTAACTGTAAAGGTCACAGCCAAATGGACCTACGGATCCTTTGACCACACCCCGCCAAAGCTTACGGTCACGATCGATGGGGACAAATACGAGAAGAATGTAAGCTTAAATCCCAATAACACAACAAGCGGGTCAAACACCATCTTTTCAAAGACCCTGAATGTCGCTCACGACTCAGACGGAGCCAAGAAGCTTAGCGTCTCAGCTTCGTACGCGACAGGGACCAGCGCAGGGACGGTTAAGGACTCGGTCACAAAGACCTTAACCACGATCGCAAGAAAGTCAGCTCCTAGCTGCCCGTCATCGGCTGCCTTAGGAGATACGATTACGATTGCGACAAACAGGAAGTCCTCGTCCTTTATCCATACACTTTCTGCTTCCTGGAACGGGAAGTCAGAGACAATCGCGACCAAGACAAAGGACGCTTCGGTCAAGTGGGAGATTCCTCTCTCCTGGTGCACAGCAGGATCAACGGGAAAGTGCACGATCACCTGCACCACCTATAACGGGGCTACGTCTCTTGGAAGCAATACCGTAAGCCTCACCTTGACCCGCCCTCAGACCAGCACGGTTTATCTGTCCTCCTCAACCTGCCAGGTGGATGGAAGCAGCTCTGTTCAGATCCATACAGCAGGAAATTACGAAGGCTACCAGCACAACCTTTATTACAAGCTGGGAGAAGTGAGCACAGCAGAAGGGGTCACAGATCCGTCTGCAAAGGGAGAGACTTCTTTTACTCCTCCCTTAAGCCTTCTTGATTCCATTACAGACTCCGTGTCAGCTTCCTGCACAGTATTCTTAGATACCTGCTACGGAGATACGGTACTTGAAACTTCAAGCACGGCGCTGACCCTGACTGTCCCTTCGTCTGTCATTCCGACAGCAGAGATCACCTCGGTCACAGACACCGTGATGTCCGGGAAGGACTCAACGAAGTCACTTCTAGACTACTACGGCGCCTTTGTGGCAGGAAAGTCAATTCCTAAGATGACGATCACCGGGACAGAAAGCTACAGCTCACCGATAAAGACCTACTTTGCAAGCTTCAGTGAAGGAAGCTATCTTTCCTTTCCAACTCCTGAGATTACCGATGATCAGGAGATCAAAGAGGGGACTACACAGCTTTCTGCCTTTGTCATGGACGCCAGAGGAAGAGACTCTGCTGCTGCAGAAAAAGAGATTACGGTTCTTTCCTATTCTTCTCCTCAGGTCGCTGCCTTTACCGTGACCAGAATGTCAGAAAAAACTGACGGGACACTTGCGGCAGACGACGCAGGAGAGATTCTTCGGGTTACCTATGACATCACGGTAAGCGCTTTAAATGACAGAAATTCAAAGGCCGCGGTCCTTGCCTGGAAGAGCCTCTCGGATTCTTCCTCCGGGTCTATAAGTCTGTCCCTCACGTCCTATCATGCATCAGGGACTCTGGACATCAAAGGAGAAAACGGATACATCTCTTTTCCTTCCACCAGCAGATACAAGCTGACCCTTTCTGTCACCGATGATTTCTCTACTACTTCCTCAACTGCCACAGTCCAGACTGCTGATGTCATCATGGATTTTCACGCGGGAGGAAAAGGAGTCGCGATCGGAAAGATCTCAGAAGGGGACGGCTTTGAGTGTCAGTACGATGCGAAGTTTTCAGGAAAGGTCCTATATAAAGGAAGAGAACTTCTGGACCTCATCTATCCAGTGGGATCAATCTATCTGTCACTTGGCACGGCATCTCCTGCTGACCTCTTTGGAGGAAGCTGGGAGCTGATCCCGGATGCCTTCCTTCTTGGAGCGGGAAGCACCTACTCTCTTGGAGCAACAGGAGGGTCGGCGGACGCTGTTGTCGTAAAGCACAATCACCTGCAGAAAAGCCACACCCATCTGCAGAACGCCCATAAGCATGAAGCCAGCATGGAAGGAGCAAGATACCTCTACTACAACTACAGCGATGTGCAGACCGGTGTAAGCGAGCGGTCTGTGGCATCCGCCAGCGGAAACTACAAGGCCCCGGTCATCAACAGCTCTCAAACGGACTGGAAGGGAGCCGGCTACACCGGATATGAGACAGCAGAAAACCAGGAGACTGTAGCAGAAAATATCGAAACAGGTGAAGACGGCACGGGTAAGAATATGCCGCCTTACCTTGCTGTTTACATGTGGAAGAGAACCGCATAGAAAGGAGCAATATCATGAAGGAATTCTGGGCAGTGATTAAAGTTATCTTTGCCGCTCTTGGCGGCTGGATCGGCTACTACTTAGGAGGCTGCGACGGGCCTCTTTATGCGCTTACAGTATTTGTGATCTGTGACTACATTACAGGCGTCATGTGTGCAGTGGCAGATAAGAAGCTTTCAAGCAACGTGGGATTTAAGGGCATCGCAAGGAAGGCCCTTATTTTTCTTTTAGTCGGTGCCGCCAACATCATAGACATTCATGTGCTTGGCAGGGCCGGAGTCGTCCGTACTGCGGTCATTTTCTTTTACATCAGTAATGAAGGCATCAGCTTACTTGAAAATGCCGGCCACTTGGGACTTCCGATCCCAAAGAAACTAAAGCTTGTCCTTGAGCAGCTTCACGACAGAGCAGAAAAGGAGGAGACAGATGAAAGTAAATAAGATGATTTCTAAGTACAACCAGGAGAGCAGATACGGCCAGAAGGTAAAGTTTATCGTAATCCACTATGTCGGCGCGGTAAGCTCTGCAAAAAACAACTGCATCTACTTCTGCGGAGGAAACAGAAGAGCCTCCGCCCACTACTTTGTGGACAGCGAGATCTGGCAGTGTATCCCAGAGAGCAAGGCAGCCTGGCACTGCGGAGGTGGCCTCTTAGACACAGGAAGGGCCATGAACCAGGGCAACCGGGGAGCAACGTATTTTCACATCTGCACCAACTACAACTCGATTGGAATTGAGCTCTGCTGCTATAGGAAGAATGGTCAGGTGGTGCCGACCCCGACTGCGATTAGGACTGCAGCGCCACTTGTTAAGCATCTCATGAAAAAGTACGGTGTTCCGGCCTCACATGTCATCCGCCACTTTGATGTGAACGGTAAGATCTGCCCGAACGGTTACATCTCGGCTAAATCTTGGGCGGGCCTTCATAAGACCCTGACCGGGGAAGCCGATCATCCTTACCCGGTAACAGACCTTAAGAGAGGGGACAGCGGGACCGAAGTTACTAAGCTTCAGAGCTGTCTTAACAAGATCATGAAAGCAGGCCTCACAGCAGACGGCATCTTCGGCCCTGCCACAGAAAAGGCAGTCAAGGCATTCCAGAAAAAGCAGGGCCTTGAGCCTGATGGAATCGCAGGTCCTCTTACCAGAGAAAAAATAAAAAAATTTTTCTAGAAAAACGTCAGATTCGATGCCTCCCCAAGGCTACTTATCGGAGGGGATAAGAAATCCCCTCGGAAAGGAGGTAAGCAGGATGAAG
>JBJELA010000351.1:0-6333 GCA_051878915.1 Candidatus Weimeria sp. | reverse complement strand
TGTCTTTATCTCTACGAGAAAAATTTCACGGTAGGCGTAGGCTGCAGAAAACTGACAGGCTATGACGAAATCTTCCCGTTCCTCAAGGATGTGATGAGCCACAAGAACCTCTGCATGGCCTGCGTGGATTCGATCGCGTCTATCGACATAAAGAAGGACGAACCGGGGCTTTTAAATCTCAGTGCTGCGCTTGGCGTGCCTTTCAATGTCTATTCAGCGGATGAACTGAAAGGCGCCGAGGGAAATTTCAAGCCTTCTCCATTTGTGGAGTCGGTAGTCGGAGTCGACAATGTCTGTGAGAGAGCGGCAGCTCTTTCTGCGGGACATGGTTCAAAGAAGCTTGTTGGAAAAATGCAGACTGAACGTGTCACGATAAGTATTTATGAGAAGGGCAGCCAATGAAAAAAACGGTTATTTTTTCAGGGACGACAGAGGGCAGGCTCCTCGCGGAGTCTTTTGCCCTGGCAGGTGAGCCGGTCACTGTCTGTGTGGCGAGCGAATACGGCAGGGAGGTAATGAAGCCGGATCCGCTTATCGATGTGCATATCGGGCGCCTCGATGAGCAGGAAATGGAGCAGTTTCTAAAGGAGCAGAAGGCCGAGGTGGTATTTGACGCGACTCATCCGTATGCCGTTCTTGTCAGTAAGAATATAAAGCAGGCGGCGGCAGCGACGGGTACAGTGTATAAGCGGCTTGAACGGGATACGGCTTCCCATACTGACGGCTATAACGTTACCATTGTAAAAAATACCGCCGAAGCAGTTAAAATTCTGGAACCACTTGAGAGCAGAATCCTGCTTACAACTGGTTCAAAGGAACTGAAGGATTTTTCAGCGCTTCGGGACAGGCTCTTTGTCCGGGTGCTTCCATCAATGGAGGCTCTTGAGATCTGTGAGAAGGCAGGCATAGAAAAGAGCCACATAATTGCGGAGCAGGGACCTTTTTCTTACGAGGAGAACCTGGCTCTTCTGAAACGGTTTGATATAGGGATCCTTGTCACAAAGGCTTCCGGCAGAGCTGGCGGCTATGATGAAAAGATCAGGGCCGCGCAGGCAGCAGGCATTCCTGTGATTACGATCGAAAGGACTGACGCGTCAGGGATCGGAAAAACAGCTGAAGCAGCAGGCTCGTCAGGAATCGGAAAAACAGCTGAAGCAGCAGGCGCTTTACCGGATCACAGAAACAGACCGCATATCTCTGTCATAGGTGCCGGCTGCGGCGAGGATACCCTGACGGCAGCTGCCTTAAGAGAAATAAAACAGGCTGACCTGATCATTGGCTCAAGGCGGCTTTTAGAGTATGCCTGCGTAAGAAATAATCCGTGCGCGAAGGTGGCTGCCTTTATGCCGGATGATATAAATGCCGCGATAGCCGCGAATGACTGTAGAAACTGCGTGGTGCTTTTTTCAGGGGACACCGGATTCTACAGTGGCGCGGAGAGGTTTCTTGACAGCCTTCCGGCAGGAACAGATGTCGGAGTCTTCCCTGGAATCTCATCGGTCCAGGCTCTTTCCGCGGCTGTACATCTGCCTTACAATGACGCGGCTATCCTGTCGTTTCATGGAAGAGAACTGAATTTAAGCAGGCTGAGGGAGACAGTGAAAAAAAACAGAATCTCGTATTTCCTTTTTTCAGGAAAG
This sequence comes from Candidatus Weimeria sp., assembly GCA_051878915.1. Lineage (GTDB taxonomy): Bacteria > Bacillota > Clostridia > Lachnospirales > Lachnospiraceae > Weimeria. Next base: position 4,693 of record JBJELA010000351.1, on the reverse strand, counting down.
GAAGACGCCGGGAAAGCCATAAAGGCTCTCGAAGACAGCAATGTCACTATATATACCGGTATAGATCTTGGAAGTGAAAATCAGCAGGTGGCAGCGGATACAGACATGCTGCCCGATGGCAGCTTATATATAATGGTCGTGAAAAACAAATGCGAGGATTTATGATTGCCGCTGACAAGAGCGGTTCAGGAAAAACAACAGTTACAAGAGCGCTTATGCTTCTTCTTAAAAAGGCGGGCTGCGTTGTAGTGCCTTACAAGGCCGGCCCGGATTACATCGATCCGATGTATCATGAGCAGATAACAGGCATAAGAGGGCATAATCTTGATACCTTTTTTACAGACAGGGAAAATACGAGGCAGCTGTTCGCGAGGGATTTTGAGGATGTTCCGGAGAACAGCCCGGTAAGAGACAGGATAGCGGTAGTCGAAGGAGTCATGGGACTTTATGACGGACTCGGTGGCTTTCAGCCGCAGGGCTCGTCGTATGACCTTGCGGCCGCGCTTCAGATGCCAATCGTACTCTGTGTAAATGCCAGGGGAGCGGCGGAGACACTGCTCGCAAGTATTTCAGGAATTTTAAGCTTTGATAAGGAAAATCTGATACACGGTATATTTTTAAACGAGGTCTCAGATTCATTCTACCCGATCCTTGCCAGAAGGATTGAGGATTACACCGGAATCCCTGTCCTTGGTCACCTGCCGTTAAATGCCAGCCTTCATATAGAAAGCCGCCATCTCGGGCTCTTTATGCCATGTGATCAGGACAGCGTCAGACAGAATCAGCTGCTTCTTGAAGAGATTTCAAAGAGGTGTGACGCTGACCGTCTCTTAAACATCACTGATATGCCCGATATTCCGTATAAAAAGCCACGCAAACGTCTGCATGGACTCGCAGAGATCGCGGTGGCCCGCGATGAGGCCTTCAGCTTCTTCTACAGGGAAAATGAAATGGCGCTGGCTGATGCCGGGGCGAAGATCGTTTATTTTTCGCCGATTCATGACAGGGCGATTCCGGAGGGCGCCTGCGGGCTGATACTGACGGGCGGTTATCCTGAGAGATACGCGGATGAGCTGGCATTAAATACCTCAATGCTTTCGTCTGTAAGGGACGCCATAAAGAGAGGTATCCCTGTGCTGGCCGAGTGCGGAGGCTTTATGTATCTGCACGATTCGATAGATGGGAAGGGGCCGCTCGTTGGAGCGCTGGAGGGTGACTGTGTAAATACCGGCAAAAGCGTAAGGTTCGGATATCTGAGGGCCGCCGACAAGGGGCATTTTTTCGTGAGAGATGGAGAAGAGATAAGAGGACATGAATTCCACTACTATGATGTGAAGGATCCCGGTTCCGACGCGATAGTAAAAAAGGCTTCGTCGGGGGATGGCAGATACGAGGGATTCTGTGGAAATGAGGGCTTTGTGAGCTTCATGCATTTTTACTATCCGTCATGTCCTTCCTTTGTGGCACACTTTCTTGATGAGGCACTGGTATATGGAAGAAAAGTACAGAAACAGCTTTAAATATTTCGAAAATCATGACTGCAGATACTATCCATGCCATGACAGTCAGCATATCAACTGTCTTTTCTGCTACTGTCCGCTGTATCTGAAGGATGACTGTCCTGGTGATTATAAATGGATTGAGACCAAAGATGGAAGAAAGATTAAATCCTGCATGGACTGTATGTGGCCTCACACCCCTGAAAATTATGAAAAAATCGTGAAAATTCTTGCAGGTTCTTGAAAACCTCTGTTTTAAAAGTGTATAGTAACCTTCAGAGGGGTCTCGGTTTTTGAAAGGAGACTTTTATTCATGAAAAAGAAAATACTCGCGTTACTGCTGGCGTTTGGTCTCGCTGTTACAGGTGTGTCATTTACAGCAGCTCCGGCAGAGGCAGCCACAGAGAAAAGCCAGAGCAGTTCTGACGAAGACCTGGCCTTGAACGGCTTCCACATCGAAGCGAAAAAGCTGAAGAACAACAGCTCTGATTCTTCACTCAAATCAAAGGACAGCAAGGTTGGCGCTTCGTCAAGCAGCACCAGCACATATTGGAGCCAGTTTTCAGGCTCTGTCTACTACGATCAGCTCGACTCAGATGAGCAGTCACTTTACAATAAGCTCAAGAAGCTGGCAAATACATACCTGAATGGTACTGTAAATGCGACCTCACGTGAGTTTTCTGATGGTTCCAGTTCATATGTCACGGAATCAGTTACACAGTCAGGCGTGAACATTGATGAGGCCCTGAATGTCGCAACCATTTTCCTTTATGAGAATCCACAGTATTATTTTATAGACAGCAGTACGTTGCCATACACAGAGTCGTATTCTGCGTCATGGTTCTTTGATTCGGATGACAGCTCATGGACGTTAAGCTTCAAGGTATATTCAGCATACGCGAAGGGCACCGCGAGGGCCAGCTATACAAGCCAGTTCAAGGAAGCAATTGATTCATATATATCAGGAGCGTCAGCGTATTCCACAGATCTCGCGAAGGAGACTTATTTCCATGATCAGCTGGCCTCAAATGTAGGTTATAATAATGCGGCCACGGATGGTACTGAGAGTGAGGAGTACTCAGAGAGCCAGAGCGCTTCATCTGTCTTTCTGAAAAAGAGTACAGTCTGCGCCGGATTTACGAAGGCTTTTTCTCTGCTCCTGAATTCAGCGGGTATCGAAAATGTCGGAGTCACCAGTAACTCACACGCTTGGAACGAGGTAAAAATAAACGGAACCTGGTACATCTGCGATCTGACCTGGGATCAGAACAGCTGGCCGACTCATGATTACTTTAACATCAGTGAGTCCGAGCTCCGCGCGAAGGACCAGATGGTGACATATAATACCTATGGCTGGTGGAGCATGGCACAAACCGGTTATGAATGGGTTCATACGCCATTAAGCTATTACTCCACGATAAGGCCTGCCTGTGTTACCCCGCACACCTCTGACGTGGATGCGGTTGACCTGACAGCAGCCCAGCAGACAGGAAGCACGACAACCACTGATAACACCTCGTCATCTGACACTGATACAGGCAATTCGGATGGAAATTCTTCTGACAGCACCACTGGTAATTCTGACGGAAATTCTTCCGGCAGCAGTGATACCACAACAGATGATACGGCCACAAACAAAACCCCTGAACCAAAACAGGTAGAGAGCGTAAAGCCGGTCAAGCCGAACTATTTTAAGGTCAGAAAGATAAGAAACGGGGAATTGCAGCTGACTATTAAGACAAAGTCAAGCGTTGACGCCTATTATGTAAAATACAGGGTAAAGGGCTCATCTAAATGGAAATCCGTGCTTGTAGAGGTTAATGGTAAATCCCTTACATTTACCATAACAGGGCTTAAATCAGGGAAGACATACCAGCTGATAGCCTACAGCGTGGATTCAGATGCCAACAGATCCAACCCGACAAAAGTCCGTACTGTAAAAGCGTAGTTTCCTGACAATAAATATTTTATTAAAAGCTCTTGTTTTTGTCGAATTAAAGTGCGATAATTATAAGGTAAATTTTTAACCAAATCATTTTTTGAAGGGATAAATGGTATGGATAGGAAAAAGGAAAAGATATCTTTCTTTAAATCTGCCAAGGGGCGCATTATTTCTGCTTCTGTAATTGTCATCGTACTTATTATTTTAGTTCTGAATGTTGTGACTATTGGCAGCTTCAAGAGATCAATTCTTAACAGGACTCAGGACTACATGAAGGATATGGCGGAGGCATATGGCAAAACTCTTGAGAAGGAAGACAATGGCCAGGTGCCGGATGCATCCTCTCTCGAAGCTCTTTTTAAGGGAGTCGGAGTTGAGGGACTCAGCTCGAGCTACGCTTATATAGTCAGTTCAGATGGAACCATGCTTTATCATCCTACTGCTGAGAAGATCGGAAAGTCAGTGGAGAATTCAGTTATCCTTGGTCTGGTAAAGGATATCAGCGCAGGAAAAATACCTGATGACAGAAATGATGTAGCTGAGTATATGTTCAATGGAGCTAAGAAATACGCTTCATACTATATAGCTTCTGACGGATCATTCATCGTTGTTATCTCAGCTGATTATTCAGATGTTATGAGCGAGGTTAACAGCACTCTTGTTTCTGTAACTATTCTTGGAGTCGTAATAGGTCTTGCCGGACTTTTCGTCCTGATATTTATCCTTTCGAGAAGTCTCAGGGTTGTCAAGGAGCTGTCATCCTATGTCGATAAGATGGCCAATCTCGATTTCACAGGCGACGATGTAAGCGAGAAGCTCGCAAAGAGACCTGATGAATTCGGTGTTATGGCGAGATCCATCCTGAATCTCGAGACGAAGCTTATCGATGTTATCTCCGGCATCCGTGCCCAGTCTGACAAGCTCCATAAGTCATCAGCCGGTATGTACAAGGATATCAGCGATATGAACGAGACTACAAATCAGGTGGATGTAGCAGTAAATGAAATCGCGCAGGGTGCCACCTCACAGGCGGGTCAGACACAGACAGCTTCCGAGAATGTCATCATGATCGGAAATATGATCGAGAGCACAAACGAGCAGGTTGAAAGCCTTGACGCTGCCAATACCAGAATGAAGGAATCTCAGAATACCGCTGTTCAGATTCTTGGTGAGCTGGGAGATACAAACGACAGAACAAAGGAGAGCATAGAGCAGATCGCCGAGCAGACAAAGACCACGAATGAGTCCGCCG
>JBJELA010000350.1:0-6346 GCA_051878915.1 Candidatus Weimeria sp. | reverse complement strand
AGACAGAGATTTAACTTTTTGTCCCATTCAGCGAGATCGTCTCTGAAAAGCATGTCGTCAGGTGACCTGAATCCCGCTATCACATACTTATCTCCGGCATCAGGCATGGCGCTTAACGCGGAGATCACTCCCCTTACCGGAGAGACTCCTGTACCTCCTGCCACGACTACGACCTCGCCGTCCCTGTAGAGATCTATGTCGAATCCGTTGCCGTAAGGTCCGCGCAGAAAAAGGCTCTGTCCCTTGTATTTTTCAAAGACCTCGTTTGTAACCCTTCCCACCTTTCTGATGGTCAGATCCACGAAGCCGTCACCTATTCCGCTTACCGAGATTGGCGCTTCGCCGAACTTCGGCATCGAGACCTCAAAGAACTGTCCCGGTCTTACCTCGCCGGTAAAGGCCATCCTGAATGTGTATTCCTTCGCGGTATGCTTAATCACATCGAGAATGGTAGATGAAAAAGGAAGATATGGATTATTTCCGTTCATGACTCCGCCTCCCTGCACGCTTCGCCTGTTTTTCTGATGATGTTCGTAAAGGAAATATACTCCGGGCAGACGTCGTCACATCTGCCGCAGCCTACGCACATCTGATATCCGAATCTCTTCTTGAAATCAGAGATTTTGTGCAGCACCTTGAATCTCATCCTCTCGCCGTTCTTTTTGCGGTACGAGCCGCCTCCGGCCACATCGGTGTATCCGTCCACCATGCATGAAGCCGCTACCCGGCGTCTCTCTCCTGCCCTGCCGTTATCTGTATAATACGCATCCTGCATGGAGAAACAGGTGCAGGTAGGACAGACAAAGTTACATCTGCCGCAGCCTATGCAGCGTGTCGTATATTCATCCCAGAAATCACTCTTTATGACTGACATCGGGATCTTTTCAGGGATGTCGACCTTCACCTCGTTCTCAGTAACGAATCGCGGCACTACATCTGCCTTCACCGCTCCGTTCAGCCCATTGAAAAATACATCGAAACTCTGATCGCGGACATCAGAGTGGATCTCATCCCCGTAAGTGTCAACAGAAAATACATATCCGTCTTCACATCTGTTGGAATCCATTGACACACAGAAGCAGTTGTCGTAGGAATGACTGCATCCGATCAGAACGCAGCTGATCAGGTCTCTTCTCCTCTGATAGAATGGATCCTTTTCCCTGCCGTTGTTCAGATAAATCTGGTCGAGCCTCTTCAGGGAATGGATATCACAGCTTCTCGCAAATACGAGTACCGGCTTCGTATCGAGATCCGCTTCCTTCACCTCTTCCTCCGTGAAGTAAAAAAGCGTCTCTGAAAGCGGCGTAAGAAACTCCTTCGGCGCGTAATCCGACTTGGCCGAAAGTTCGATCTCGTCTCCGCTTTTTACAAAGTCATAGATCACCGCGTCGACATCGGTAAACCTTCCCGCTCCCTTCTTCCTGACAGGCGCAAATATCCTGTAGGATCCGAGGAGGCCGGCGATCAGCTCGTTAAAGGCTTCCTCATTTAATACATAACCCATCTGCACACCTTCTCTCATAACTTTACAGTAACTTTTTATATATATTAACAGAATATTTTTTCGTTGTATGTTGTTTAGACAACTGACTTTGATTTTTTTGAGAATGGCTGTATCCATAAGAATAAAAAAAGAGCCATCCGTTTCCGGATGGCCCTGAAATTCTGTGATATATAAGGTGCGTTCCGCTGAAGCGGACGCATGCTTTTATTAATATGCAGGCTGCTGTGGTGCTGCTGGAGCTGGTGTCGGCTCCTTGATATCAGCAACAGCGCTCTCTGTAGTAAGAAGTGTGCTTGCAACAGAGCATGCCTGCTCAAGAGCTGTACGTGTAACCTTTACAGGATCGATGATGCCGCTGTCGACCATGTTGACATATGTCTCGTTGTAAGCATCAAAGCCCTCGCCCTCTTTAGAGTTCTTAACGTTATTGATAATAACTGAACCCTCAAGTCCGGCGTTGTCAGCGATATAGTAAAGAGGTGCCTCAAGTGCCTTAAGGATGACATTTGCGCCTGTCTTCTCATCACCCTCGAGTGTATCACGAAGCTTCTCAACATCCTTCTGTGCGTGGATGTAAGCACTGCCGCCGCCTGCGATGATTCCTTCCTCAACTGCAGCCTTAGTAGCGTTTACAGCGTCTTCCATTCTGTACTTGGCTTCCTTCATCTCTGTCTCAGAAGCAGCACCTACACGGATAACTGCAACTCCGCCAGCGAGCTTTGCGAGACGCTCCTGAAGCTTTTCCTTATCAAAGTCTGAGGTAGTCTCTTCGATCTGCTTCTTGATCTGTGATACACGGTCAGCGATAGCCTTCTTGTCGCCCTCACCGTCTACGATAGTTGTATTGTCCTTTGTGACCTTAATGCTCTTTGCGCGGCCGAGCTGATCCATTGTAGCATCCTTGAGCTCAAGACCAACCTCAGATGAGATAACCTGTCCACCTGTAAGGATTGCGATATCCTGGAGCATCTCTTTTCTTCTGTCGCCATATCCCGGAGCCTTTACAGCCACGACATTGAAGGTTCCACGAAGCTTGTTCAGGATAAGGGTTGTAAGAGCCTCACCATCTACATCCTCTGCGATGATAAGAAGCTTTGCGCCGTTCTGGACAATCTGCTCGAGAAGCGGAAGGATCTCCTGGATATTTGAGATCTTCTTATCTGTGATAAGGATGTACGGATCATCGAGTGAAGCTTCCATCTTATCAGTATCTGTAACCATGTATGATGAGATGTATCCTCTGTCGAACTGCATTCCTTCTACAAGGTCAAGCTCTGTCTGCATGGTCTTTGACTCTTCGATGGTGATAACGCCGTCGTTTGAAACCTTCTCCATGGCATCGGCTACGAGCTGTCCTACTTCATCGTTTCCGGCTGAGATAGCAGCTACCTTTGCGATCTGCTCCTTGCCTGAAACCTTGTCAGACATCTTCTTTAATGACTCAACAGCTGCATCGCAGGCCTTCTTCATACCCTTACGAAGGACGATAGGATTTGCTCCTGCAGCCAGGTTCTTCATGCCCTCGCCGATCATAGCCTGAGCAAGAACTGTAGCTGTGGTAGTACCATCACCTGCTACATCGTTAGTCTTTGTAGCGACTTCCTTGACGAGCTGTGCGCCCATGTTCTCGAACTCATCATCAAGCTCGATGTCCTTTGCGATAGTAACACCATCGTTTGTGATTGTAGGTGCGCCGTAGCTCTTATCGAGGACTACGTTTCTTCCTTTAGGTCCAAGAGTTACACGAACTGTATCTGCGAGCTTGTCAACGCCAGCCTGAAGAGCCTGTCTGGCCTCAGCGCCGAATTTAATATCTTTTGCCATGACTTAATACTTCCTTCCTGAAAAATTATTCAACTATTGCAAGAATGTCATCCTGCTTAACAATAATGTACTCTTCATCATCGAGCTTTACGTTAGTTCCGGCATATTTGCTGTAAACAACCTTCTGTCCGGCCTTAACCTGCATCGTAACGTCCTTTGTTCCAGGACCTACAGCGATTACCTCAGCCTCCTGTGGCTTTTCCTTTGCGCTGTCAGCAAGAATGATGCCTGACTTGGTCTTTTCCTCTGCCTCTAACTGCTTTAAAACTACCCGGTCTGATAACGGATTCAGTTTCATGATGAATACCTCCTTGTTTTTATCCTGATTTGTTAGCACTCATTTCGGTGGAGTGCTAACCAACTATGTATATAATAGTTTTTTGTTCCCCCATACGCAACACCCGAAATCACGGTATTTTCTCCTTTATTTTCTATTTTTCGCCAAAATCCGCTTATTTTCTCTTTTTTTCGTATTATGTTTAAATTTATGATATAATGTCAAAAAAATGAAAGGAGCTTTTTCAAATGCTTAAAGAAGGAATTACCGGGGAGGCAGAAACCATTGTTTCTGAAGAGAACACAGCGATAAAGATGGGAAGCGGAACCCTTCCTGTTTTTGCCACACCGGCCATGGTTGCCGTAGTCGAGAAGGCCGCCTGGTCGTCAGTAGCAGGTGAGCTTGAGGAAGGACAGTCCACTGTCGGTACATCAATGACCTTATCACACGAGTCAGCTACTCCAGTCGGCCTTAAGATCACAGCTAAAACAACTCTTACTGCCATAGACAGAAGAAAGCTTACCTTTTCCTGGGAGGCATATGATGAGGCAGGCATTATCGGCCGCGGCACTCATGAGCGCTTTATCGTAGACAACGAAAAATTCGTTTCCAAGGCAGAAAGGAAGAAATCATGAAGATAGCTCTCGCCCAGATGCAGATGGATATAGACTGGAGAGTGAACGAGAAAAAGGCTCTTGCCTCAGCGCGTCAGGCAGCAACAGCCGGCGCCGATCTCCTGCTCTATCCTGAGCTGACACTGACGCCGTTCTTTCCCCAGTATCCTTCGAGGATGCTCGAGGGGATGGGCATCTCACCTGCCGCCTTCTCTATAGAAAAAGACGCGGATATCATCTCAGACTTTGCTGAGGCAGCAAGGGAGAACAGTATCTACCTCTGCCCGAATTTCTTTGTAAAGGAGGACGAGGAGAAGTTCTTTGACAGATCTTACTTTTTCGAGAAGACCGGAAGGCTCGTAGGAACGAGCGATATGCATCATATTTTTACAGCGGAGAACTTCTACGAGGGAGACTACTATTACCCTTCTGAAGAGCCGTTTAAGGTCTTCCCTACGCCTTTTGGAAATATCGGTGTCGTGATCTGCTTTGACAGGCATATTCCAGAATCGATAAGGGCCTGCGCGCTCGCGGGAGCTGAGATAATCCTTATTCCTACAGCAAACCTGACAAGCGAGCCTCTTGATGTATTCAGGGCGGAGATCGTTGCCGAGGCCTTTCAGAACAATGTCTTCATCGCGATGGCCAACAGAGTCGGCGATGAGAACGGACTTATTTTCGCGGGAGATTCACTGATCGTAGATCCGAACGGAAAAATCCTCTCAGAGGGAAGTGACAGTGAGGACCTGATCATCTGCGACATCGATCCGGGAGAAGCCCTTCGGTCCAGACAGATAAGGCCTTACATCGGCTTCTGCGTACCTGACAAGGCTGTCTACGACTTCGAGGATGAGAATCCTTCCATAAAAAAGGAGCCGTCCATCGAGGATGTCTACATGGCTATGGCTGACTACGATGAGGGCGACCCGAAGCGCATCCAGCACTTCACCAAGGTCTACTACTACGCCCACCTGATTGCAGTCGGCGAGCATCTGCCACTCAGAATAAGACAGATCACAGAAATAGCAGCCATGGTTCACGACATCGGGATCCACAAGGCTGAAAGGGATTTCCATACGACAGCCGGTAAATACCAGGAAAGGCTTGGAGCTCCTGAGGCAGTGAAGCTGCTCCGCGACATGGGATTTTCGGACGAGATCGTAAACCGCGTCTCATACCTGGTCGGCCACCATCACACCTACACAGACATCGACGGGATCGACTACCAGATCCTTGTTGAGGCCGACTTCCTGGTAAACCTCTACGAAGACGACGCCGACCTCAGGGCCCGCGAATCAGCATACGACAGGATATTCAGGACAGATACCGGAAAACGGCTCTTCAGGCAGATGTATCCTGAAGAGGGCTGACAGAAAAAGTCATAAAAAAAGCAGGGCTTAAAGCCCTGTTTTTTTATTCTCAGTTATTATTCTGTCTTGCTGCCTTTGACAGGTTTTCGGTGGTCGTTACGATATCGTTGTAGCCATCCCTGATCTGGACGATGTTGCTGTCGAGATTTCCGATGCTTGCTGAGATCTCTTCGATGGCAGCGGAGTTCGAAACCATACTGTCGGAGATGTCAGATACACTCGATAAGGTCTTTTCCATAAAGTCCTTCATAGAGCTCGTGTCTGTCTCGATCTGGCCGGCCCTGCTCAGAACGCTGTCTGTGTTCGTATTTATCTGGTCAAACGATGATGCCACTGTATCAGCGTACTGCTTGCACTCGATCACATCGTCGCGGTTTTTCGAGATCTGGTCAGTTACGTCTGTCATCTGCGCGCTGATCTCACCTAAAATATCTCCTATCTGGTCAGAGAATGAAGCCGAATTGTCAGAGAGCGTCCTGATCTGTTCAGCCACAACCGCGAAGCTTCTTCCTGCCTCGCCGGCTCTCGCTGCCTCAATCGACGCATTGAGTGAGAGCAGGTTCGTCTGGGCTGAGATATCACGGACATTCATAAGGATATCTGAGATCTCAGCGGTCTTCTCGGAGAGCCTGGCCACAGCATCAGATACAGAAGCCATCGTATCCTCGAGTCCCTGCATTTTTACATAGAGATCAGATACGATCTCGTTTCCCTTGTGGACGCTCTCCGCGTTTTCCTCTGAAAGCGACTTAAGGTC
>JBJELA010000349.1:0-6413 GCA_051878915.1 Candidatus Weimeria sp. | reverse complement strand
GCCGGAATCAGGCACAGGCTTTTTTCACTTCCTATTATGATACAACACTCGGTACTATTTTTCAAGACTATATAAGTTGCAGCTTTTCCAGGGCATTTTTTATTCCGTCCTCCCTCTGACCTGTCGTCACCATATCGGCAGCTTCCTTTGCCTCATCACAGCCATCCCCCATTGCTATCCCTATCCCGGCATGTCTTAGCATCTCAAGGTCATTTGATCCATCTCCGAAAGCTATCGTATCTTTGATGTCTATTCCTAATTTCTCACAGACCTTGTCCATCACTGTAGCCTTGTTGTGGCCTGTCGGAACGAGCTCGACGTATTCCTTGCTGTTCGTCATGAACGAATAGTACTTTCCGATAATCTCCTGCGCGCCTTTTACATCGGCCTGCGGCTGAGGTGTAGAACAGCTCATTTTGCTTATCTCCCATCTGCCCCAGTTGCCATTTATTGTCAGAAGGTTCTTTCCCAGCTCGTCCTTAAGCTTTGTCCCGAAGAGGTCACCCTCGAATTCATTATCATCCATGTAGAGATTGTATCTGCCCTCGAGAACCGGCTTAAAGCCGAATTTTCTTATAGTCTCTACTGTAAAAACAGCCAGCTCCTCTGATATCCTGTAGTAATACTCCACCTTTCCATCAAGCTCAAGCATTGTGCCGCATCCGCAGCAGATGCCGTCAAAGCCTATATCGAGGAGATTCCTTCTCCTTACAAATGCCCTTGTGCGTCCTGTATTTATGAACGCGGGATTTCCGTTCCTCTGGAGCTTGTGTATTGACTCAACAGTGCTTTCAGGAATTATGCTGTGTCTGTCCCAGAGTGTTCCATCTATATCGAAAAATACTGCCTTCATAAAATATCCTTTCTCAGGTGCATGGATCCGTCTTCTATATCAGCCAGAATTCCGGTTACGAATTTACCTGACATGTCCTTCTCTGACTCGTAGAGTACGCGGATGTACTCAGGAGTGTAACCTGTCCATAAGGTTCTGCCGTCGATCTCACAGGTCTCCTCGAGAAGAGCCTCGGCTTTTTTCCCGATGTGACGGCTCAGGTAGTCCTGTTTCATTGAGGCAGCGGCATCACGCAGGATTTTCGTGCGCTGTGCCTTCTCCTTTTTTGAAAGCTGTCCCGGCATTTTCTGAGCCTTTGTGCCCTGCCTGACTGAGTACGGGAATACATGGATCTCATAAAACCCGACCTTCCTTGCGAATTCGAGAGACTCATTAAATTCTTCCCAGGTCTCACCCGGGAAGCCGCAGATCATATCAGCAGTAAGCGCCGGATCGCAAAAATACTCTTTCAAGTACCCTACTGACTCCATAAACTCATCAGGCGTGTAGTGCCTGTTCATTCTCTTCAGGACTCCGGCCGAGCCGCTCTGCAGTGACAGATGAAAGTGCGGGCAGAAATTTGGAAGAGCTGCCATTCTCTTCGCAAAATCCCTGGTTACAGCTACCGGCTCGAGTGATCCAAGCCTTATCCGGTGAACTCCCTCGATAACTGATATTTTTTCAATGAGATCAGCCAGAGTGAGGCCGTCATAGTTATAGCTCGTAAGGCGGATCCCTGTAAGGACGAATTCCCTGAATCCTTTCTGCACCAGAGTACGGACCTCGCCTGCTACCTTTTCAGGATCGCGGCTTCTCTCACGCCCCCTCGCAAACGGGATGATACAGTAAGTGCAGAACTGGTTGCAGCCGTCCTCGACCTTAAGGAACGCCCTGGTATGCTCCTCCTTCATCGACACTGTGGTCTCCTCGAACTCCCAGTGTCCCTTATTTATATCAGGTACAAGAGTCTCCCTCGCGTTTTTATCAGTGAGGCGGGCTGCCTTTAATTTTTCTATCTCTTCGTTTAACTGGCTTTTCTCATTATTTCCGAGGATGATGTCGGCTACACCGTAACGCAGCAGCACATCCTTTCCGGTATTGGCATAACAGCCGCAGGCTACAACTATCGCATCCGGATTCAGAGTCTTCGCCCTGCTTATCATCTGGCGCGACTTCTGGTCAGCGACTCTCGTGACTGTGTACGTATTTATGACATAGACATCCGCCTTCTCAGTAAACGGCACGATCTCGTATCCGGCGTTCCTGAGGTTCTCCTCCATGCCCTCAAGCTCATACGCATTTACCTTGCAGCCAAGATTATGAAAAGCAGCTTTTTTCAAAATTCGTTCTCCTTTTGATTGACATTTCTCCTGTGTTGATTTACCATAGGACATAGATAGCATATGTTTTACAGGAGGAAAAACACATGAAAACTGTAAAGATTTCTCTTAACTCAATTGATAAGGTTAAGTCATTCGTAAACACTATAAGTCAGTTTGACAGTGACTTTGACCTGATCTCAGGCCGTTATGTAATCGACGCTAAGTCTATTATGGGAATCTTCTCCCTTGACCTTTCGAGTCCAATTGACCTGACAATCCACGATGATAATGATGCCGAGATACTCGAAGCATTAAAGCCATACATCATCGAAGGCTGATCTTCTGCAGAAGACAGACTCCCTCTTTCGAGGGAGTTTTTTTTTATCTTTTCATCATGAAAAAATATGAGCGGTACTTGTTCAAAGCCCCGCTCATAAGCTTTACTGCATCACAGCTGCAAGGAATTTCTGAAGCCTCTCGTTCTTTGTGTGTTCAAACACCTCTTCAGGTGTTCCTGACTCCATTATCCTCGTCTCATCTATGAAAAGTACACGATCAGATACTTCCTTCGCAAAAGACATATCGTGAGTGACGATTACCATCGTCATTCCTGCTTCCGCAAGCTTTCTGATAATGCCTAAAACCTCTCCGACTATCTCAGGATCAAGAGCCGACGTAGGCTCATCCATAAGCATAATATCCGGATTCATGGCAAGTGAACGGGCAATTGCTGCTCTCTGCTTCTGGCCTCCTGAAAGTCTTGAAGGATAATCACCGGCCTTATCAGTAAGGCCAACCCAGTCCAACAGCTCCGCAGCTTTCTTCTGCGCGTCCTGCTTAGTCATAATACCATGATGAACAGGCGCGAAGGTGATATTATCATTTACGGTCATATTGTTAAAAAGATTGAAGGACTGAAATACCATTCCGATCTTCGGAAGTATCTGTGACGTATCAGTCTTTGGATCAGTGATATCAGTTCCGTCAAAGATGATATGTCCTGAATCAGGCTTCTCGAGAAGGTCGAGGCAGCGTACGAAGGTAGATTTGCCGCAGCCTGACGGTCCGATGATCGAGATAACCTCTCCTCTCTCAATGTCTAAATCTATATCCTTAAGGACTGTATGGTCTCCGAAGCTCTTCGTAAGCTTTTCTACATGCATTATCACATCAGACATAATCTTTACCTCTCATTCTTTCTTAAAGCTTTCTCAAGCTTTCCAACAAGCCATGTCAGTAAGAGCACTATTACGAGATAGATAGCTGCTACTGCAAGAAGCGGTACCATTGCCTCGTATGTGATGGAACGGATTATCATACCACCCTGAGTCAGATCCTGGAGTCCGATGTAACCAGAGATTGATGTCTCTTTAAGAAGTGAGATAAACTCGTTTGCGATAGCCGGAAGGACATTCTTGACAGCCTGTGGAAGGATGATCGATGTCATGACTGTGCCGTACTTAAGGCCAAGTGAATGTCCGGCCTCAAACTGTCCGGAATCTACCGCCATGATACCACTTCTGAAGTTCTCAGCCTGGTAAGCCGCGGAGTTGAGACCGAACGCGATAATGGCTACGAGAACCTTGCTGATATCTACCGAGGCAAAAATGACAAAGTAGATGATAAGCAGCTGGATCATCATAGGCGTTCCACGGATTATGGTAAGATACAGCCTTGCGATGAAGTTTAATACCTTGAGATTGCCGTTTTTGTCATGCGTTACGCGGACAAGAGCGATGAGGAAGCCGAGTACGACACCGATAAGCACGGCAAATATCGTGATGATGATCGTATTTAAGAGACCTGAGAGCAGGTAATTAAAACGATGGTCCTTGATGAAGCTGTTATAGAGCTTGTCCACAAAGGACTGGCTGTTGCCGGCTCCGCCCTTGCGGACGATTATAGCCTGCTGCGTCTCCATGTAGTTGGACGTGAAGTTGATGCTCTTTTTTCTCTCTTCGGTAACAGTAAATCCTGAAAAACCGATATCAGCTTTTCCTGAATTTACCGCGTTGATTATGGCGTCGAACTGGATATTCTGGATCTCAAGCTTCATACCAAGCTTATCAGCAATAGCGTATGCCATCTCGACATCGAAGCCGGTAGGTGTGGAACTTCCATTGTCAAAATACTCGTAAGGAGGGAAGTCAATGGATGATGCCATAACAAGCGTATCTCCGCTTGTTACCTTCTCCTTATAGTGATAGTTGCCTTTTTCATTTATATAAGTATCGTAGAGCTTATCGAGGATCCCCTCATCCTTTATCTCCTGCATTGCCTTGTTTACCTTGTCAAGCAGCTCTGTGTTGCTCTTTGCGATAACACCGGCATACTCCTCTGTCTCGAAAGGCTCATCAAGAATCTTTAAGTCAGGATTCTGCTTAACGAAGGCCTTTGCAACCTCGCCATCGATAACAACCGCGTCGAGCTTACCCTGCTTCAATGTGTTTATTGCATCGGCGCCCTTATCGAATCTCTGGACCTTTGTACCATGCTTTAAGGCAGATACATCAGTATCTCCAGTCGTTCCGATCTGAACACCGACTCTTGCTCCGGTAAGCGAAGCCTTGTCTGTAACTGTGTGTCCCTTCGAACCGCAGGCAGTAAATACCGACAGAACAAAGACAGAGAGCAGAATTAAAAGAACACTCTGTCTGAAAATCTTGCTTTTCTTTTTCATTGCGTTACTCCTTTATTCGCATTGCAGCAATTGAAACCCACTCTCCGCATTTCTTAATATCATATACTTTAAAGCCGTTTTCGTAAAGCGCGTTTTTTACCTCATTCTCCTTAAAATCAATTATCCCCGAGGTAAGAAGCACTCCGTCAGGCTTAATAGTATTCTTCACCGCTTTAAGCATACCGATTATGATATCTGCCAGAATATTTGCGCAGACCACATCATAGCCGCCTCCGACCTCTTCCTGAACCCTTTTATCGGAAGCGAGGTCTCCGATGAACAGATGCATTTTTTCAGGAGGCAGGTCATTTCTCTTAAAGTTTTCTGATACAGCATCGCGAGTCGCGGAATCTATGTCGGTAGCAGTTACATCCGCTGCGCCCTCTCTTAAAGCGATCATCGCGAGGATCCCGCTTCCGGTCCCTAAGTCAAGCACCTTCTCGCCGCCATTTATGTACTTCGGCAGCTGTTCTATGATCATCCTGGTGCTCTCGTGCTTTCCTGTACCGAAGGTAATACCCGGATCCATTCTGATAATATGCTTCGGATCACTGTCAGAGGAGGCCTCTTCCCAGCTTGGGACTATCGTGTAATCACCGACTGTAAAGGTATGGAAAAATTCCTTCCACTTATCTCTCCAGTCCTTCTCGTCTGTAGATGAGATATCAATAGTTCCAGAGCCGATATCAGCAGTTTTTCTGAGGTTATCAAGTCCGAATCTGATATCCTCTAACAGTCTGCCGTAGTCTCTGCCTTCCTCGACATAAAAAATAACCTTTGATTTTCCATCATCGGCTCCCCTGTCAGGTACGAGTTCCTCGTAATCCTCGCCCTCAAGAGGCGTCACAGCCGCGTTGTCCTCTATCTCGATATTGGTGATGTCAAAGTCGTATAGAAGCGCGCTGACGAGCTCCGCCGCGGCTTCCGTCGTATCGATAGTGAATTTAGTCCAGCGCATCAGTTCTTTCCCTTCTGTGCGAGATAAGCCATAATACCGGCAACAGTCTTGGCGTCCTCTATCTCACCGGCGTATATTTTTTCCTTTAAAAAATCCTCGTCATACTCCATGATCTCGATATCCTCATCAGGATCGAGGTGCTGCTCCGAGGTCCTTACGCAGTTTTCCGCGAGATAGACATCTATATGCTCATCACAGAAAGCCACTGTCGTGCGGAGCGAAAGAAGCTTCTTCCAGTCCTTTGTCTCGCAGCCTGTCTCTTCGCTAAGCTCCCTTTTTGCGGTAATTATAGTATCCTCTGTAAGAGAATCTCTCTTTCCAGCGGGGATCTCAAGCGTATATCTGTCGAGAGCCGGCCTGTACTGGCGGACCATGATGAATTTTCCATCAGTCGTCACTGCGACAACAGCCGCGGCACCCATCCTGTGATGGATGAAATCATAGTATTCCGTGCTTCCGTCAGGCAGCTTCATCGTATCCCTGTAAAAATCAACGACAGCTCCCTCATAGATTTTTTCCCTGCTGATCCGCTCTACATGTGCCATTCTAAAATCTCCTGTACCTGAGAAGAACAGGAATCAGCTGATGCATCACTAAAGACGCATAGTCGACCTGCTCTAT
>JBJELA010000348.1:0-6432 GCA_051878915.1 Candidatus Weimeria sp. | reverse complement strand
AGAGTTTGAAGTGTTTATCGAGGGCGAGATCCCTGATGACAGAGTCTATGTAGGCCGTACATACAGGGACGCTCCTGATGTAGACGGTTACATATATATGGACAGGGATTACCAGAGACTTTCGGGTGATCTCGTAGAAGTAAAGATAACAAAGGCAAAGGACTATGATCTGATAGGAGAGATAATAGATGAAGATGAATCTGCCGAATAAACTGACTACACTCAGGATGTTCTTAGTTCCTGTATTTGCGGTAGTTATCCTTGTCGGAGGCAGCGATAACTATGTGACAAGGATCGTTTCACTGATCATTTTTGTGGTGGCCAGCCTTACTGATATGCTCGATGGCAAGATTGCCAGAAAGTACAACCTTATCACGGATTACGGAAAATTCATGGATCCTCTGGCTGACAAGCTTTTAGTCTGCACAGCGATGATCTGTCTTATGAGCTTCGGACAGCTTCCTGCCTGGGTTCTTATAATTATCATCGCCAGAGAGTTCATCATTTCTGGTTTCCGTCTTGTAGCAGCTGACAATGGCAGAGTCATAGCAGCCAGCTACTGGGGAAAGTTCAAGACAGTTTTCCAGATGGCTATGGTAATAGTCATGATCATGAAGGTAAGAGTGGAACCATTTACTCTCGTATTTAAGGTTCTTGAGACACTTCTGATGTATATAGCAGTTATCCTTACAGTGGTATCGCTTATTGATTATCTCGTAAAGAACCGTGACGTATTAAAGGAGCAGAAATAATGCAGCAGGCCGATGTATTAGCGTCTCTTCTGATCAAAAAGCAGATCTCGGTTACAACAGCTGAGTCCGCGACAGCAGGTATGATCGCTTCACTTCTTGCGGATACTCCCGGAATGAGCAGCTGCATGAAGGAGGCCTTTGTGACCTATTCTGAGGAGGCAAAGAAAAACCGTCTCGGAGTAAAGCAGGAAACGCTTGACAAGTACACGGTCTACAGCCATGAGGTAGCGGCTGAGATGGCTCTCGGCGCTAAAAAAGTAACCGGAGCAGACCTTGCGCTTTCTGTCACGGGAGTCGCCGGACCGGATGGCGGCTCATCGGACTGTCCGGTAGGGACCTGCTACATCGGCGCAGCATATAAGGATACAGTGATCACGAGAAAGTATATTTTTTCAGGAGACAGAGCCACAGTCAGAAGAAAGGCCGCACGGATGGCACTGACACTCGGGCTTACGATGATCCTTGATAATAAGGAGAACTAATGAGAGTTATAGCAGGAACAGCCAGAAGCGTACCGCTTCAGACACCTGAGGGTGATGAGACAAGGCCTACGACTGACAGGATAAAGGAGACACTCTTCAATATCCTTCAGATGCGGATTCCTGGTTGTCGTTTTCTGGACCTGTACGCCGGCAGCGGACAGATGGGAATAGAGGCATTAAGCCGTGGAGCCCATCACGCCGTGCTTATTGACAGCGGAAAGGAACCGGCAGAAATAATCAGGGCGAATCTGAACAAGACGAAGCTGTCTGATAAGGCCACTCTGATCGCGAGACAGATACCGGCAGCACTTTTTCAGGCCAGAAGCGAAGGACCATACGATATCATCTTTATGGATCCGCCATATTCACTGCACAGTGAGGCGGAGGTACTAAAAGGTATCAGGGAATACGGACTTCTTAACACCGACGGAATCATCATTATCGAGACCGCAAAGGACAGAGACCTGTCCTTTATTGATGAAAGCATATATGAGGTAAGCAGGATAAAGACATACAAGACCAATCAGCATGTCTTTATAAAAGAAAAATGAGAACAGCGATTTATCCCGGAAGTTTTGATCCCATCACTTTCGGACATTTAGATATTATTAAGCGTTCGGCGAGCATGTTTGACAGGCTGGTCGTCGGAGTATTAAATAACAGCGCCAAGAAGTCACTTTTTTCAGTTGATGAGAGAGTGGCTATGATTGAATCTCTGACAAAGGATTATCCTAATGTCGAAGTAGATTCCTTTGATGGTCTTATGATCGATTACGCAAAGCAGATAGGTGCTTCTGTCGTCATCAGAGGCCTTCGGGCTGTAACAGATTTTGAATACGAGCTTCAGATAGCTCAGACGAACAGAGTCGAAAGTCCGGATATCGATACGGTTTTTCTCACAACATCGTTGAAATATTCTTATCTTTCGTCTACAATTGTAAAAGAGTTTGCTTCTTATGGTGGAGATATAAGTAAATTCGTACCAAAGGAGATCATTCCGCTTATCATGGAGAAATTCGGCAGGGAGGCTTAAGCTTAATGGAAAGTCAGATTGAGAAAAAAATAGACGAAATAGAAACCTACATCGACGAATGCAAGTCAAGTATGTTTTCATCAAACAAAATTACGGTAGACAGGGATGAATTATTAAGCCATCTTGAGGATCTCCGTTCGATCACACCGACTGAGATAGACCAGTACAAGAGACTTTTAAAGAATAAGCAGGGTATCATTGATAACGCCACCAAGCAGGCGGAAGCTATCATCGCAGAGGCAAAGGCAAAGTCAAATGAGATGATGAGTGAGAATCAGATCATGCAGCAGGCCTACGCAAACGCAAACGAGGTCGTTAGCATTGCTAAGAATGACGCCGACAAGATTGTATCAGAGGCGACAGAGAAGGCAAATACGATTCAGATGTCAGCTATCGGATATACTGATGCCCTTCTTAAGAATGTCCAGGACGTTCTCTCTGCATCCATAACTACTACAACCACGAGAATGAAGAATTATCTCGGTACGATGCAGAACTATCTCGATACTGTAAACGCGAACCGCGCGGAGCTTGGTAAAGTGCTGAATACTCCTGATTCAGGCGCTTCTTCAGCTCCAAAACCGGCTGATGGTACGCAGGATGCCAAGCCGGCTGCTGATGCAGATGCACAGGCAGCAAAACCTGACGATGACAATAAATAAAGGCAGTTATGCCGCCCGTTTCGAGGGCGGCTTATTTTTTTAATGATGGAAAAAAACAGATTACTTGAAAACACAAAGGCGTTCATTTTTGACCTCGACGGGACACTCGTAAACTCTATGTGGATGTGGCCTGAGATAGACAGGGAATTCCTGAACAGCCGCGGTTTTGAGGTCCCTGCGAATCTTAAGGAGGAGATAGACGGTCTGTCCATGTGGGATGACGCCGTCTACTTTAAAAAGAGATTTGGCTTTAAGGAAAAGGAGCAGGAGCTTATTGACATCTGGAATGATATGGCTCTTCACCACTACGAGAACGATACGCCATTAAAACCGGGAGCAAGGGAACTCCTGGACTACTTAAAGGAAAACGGTATCAGGACAGGACTTGCGACGAGTAATTCCTTAGTGCTCTGTGAGGCCACGCTTAGGTCAAACGGAGTTTATGATTATTTCGATACCATAGTGACATCAGAGGATGTAGTTCATGGAAAGCCGGATCCGCAGTGTTATATTATTGCCTCTGAGCGCCTTAAAGAATCTCCAGCCGGCTGTCTTGTGGCTGAGGATCTTCCGGCAGGCCTTATTGCGGCGAAGCGTGCCGGCATGACAGCAATCGCCGTGGAGGATGATTACTCAAGGCAGTACGAAGCAGATAAAATAAGTCTTTCGGACTTTATGATAAGTGATTACAGGGAGCTGATACCATGAGAGAGTTTTCTGTCTCTGAAAAAAATGAAAATGAACGGCTCAACAAATACTTATCCCACCTTCTGCCAAACGCCCGGATGGGCTTTATCTATAAAATGCTCCGCAAGAAAAATATTACGCTTAACGGGAAAAAGGCGTCCGGAGATGAGCTGTTAAAGCCAGGTGACGAGGTGCGGATATTTTTCTCAGATGAGACGTATGAAAAGTTCTCTGAGAAAAAAGCACAGACAGGTGGAAATGCCGATATAAAGGTTCTGTATGAGGATGATGATATTATAGCCGTACACAAGCCGGCAGGTCTTCTGTCCCAGTCTGACAAGAAGGGCGGCGACTGTGTAAATGCAAGGATTCTCGCGTATTTAAGCGCTAATGGAAAATTGCCTGATGATTTTACGCCTTCTATCGTAAACCGTCTGGACAGAAATACGAGCGGAATAGTTCTTGCGGGAAAGACATACAGGGGTAGCAGGTTCTTATCAGACGCGATTCAGGACAGGAATGTGGTAAAGACCTATTACTGCATAGCTGACGGATGGTTTGATAAGAAGGGTATTTACAAGGCATACCACCATATCAATCCTGATAAGACTGTTTCAATCTCGGATATTAAACACGAGGGAGACAAGGAAGCGGTGACTGAATTTTTCCCTGAGGAGACTTCGAAACGGCATACCCTTGTAAGGATCATTCTTCATACTGGAAGAAAGCACCAGATCAGGGCATCCATGTCTCACCTGGGACATCCGGTCACAGGTGACGCCAAATACGGAAAAGGCCATGAAAAACACCTCTACCTGCATGCCTATTCAGTTGAGATTCCTGGTATCGGGACGATAACCGACGAGGTTCCGGAATATTTCAGGAGGTTTATGAATGCCGACTTTTAATTCGAGAGGCTTAAGAGGCTCTGCTCTTGAGGACTGCATAAACCACACAAATGAAGTACTGCGCCACGACGGTCTCGCGCTGATCCAGAAGATTCCGACGCCTATCACGCCCATAGATATCGAAAAGGATACAAGGCATATAACGCTTGCCTATTTCGATCAGAAGAGTACAGTCGATTACATCGGCGCTGTACAGGGTATTCCGGTCTGCTTTGACGCAAAGGAGTGCAGCGATGATACTTTTCCGATGCACAATATCCATGAGCATCAGATGGTATTTATGGAGGATTTTGAGGGACAGGACGGAATCTCATTTTTCCTGCTGTACTTCAAAAACCATGACAAGTACTACTATATGAGATTCGAGGAAGCTCTTAAATTCTGGAACCGCGGCAAAAACGGAGGCAGGAAGAGCCTTCGGATAGAAGAGCTTGACGATGACTTTTTCTTTGATTCGTCAAACGGTTATTTTCTTCCGTATCTCGATATGATAAATAAAGACCTTGACAGAAGAAATACATAAGATTATAATCGGTTTAGTTTGATAACACATTAGCTAAGTAAAGTAATAAAGGAGAAAAGATGAACAGTCTCTTACACACGCCAGAGGGCGTCAGAGATATCTTAGGAGATGAATGTCAGAAAAAGAACTTTGTAAAGCACGCTCTGACGTCTCTTCTGTTTTCGTATGGCTATGACCAGATTGAGACGCCGTGCTTTGAATTTTTAGATACCTATAGTGAATCGCTTGGTTCTACCTCAGAGAAGGACCTGTTCCGGTTCTTTGACAGAGACGGCAACACTCTTGCGCTGCGCCCTGATTTTACTCCGTCAGTAGCGAGGGTATCGGCGAGATATTTTTCTGATAACAGGGAGACACTGCGTCTCTGCTACGAGGGCAGGGTTTTCCAGAATCACCATTCCCTCCGGGGCGAGATGAGTGAGCAGACACAGGTGGGAGCCGAGCTGATAGGAGATTCATCAATCGATTCTGACGCTGAGATCATATCTCTGATAGTTAACGGATTTCTCTCATGTGGTCTGAAAGACTTCCAGATAAGCATCGGACACGCGGATATTTTTAAGGGACTGACAGAGGCCTGTGGCTTCTCAGATGATGAGGAGCAGGATGCGGCTGATTTTGTCGCGAATAAGAACTTCTATGGCCTGGACGAATACCTGTCTCATAAGAAGATCGATAAAGACCTGAGGAGCCTTTTCGGGCTGCTCTCAAAGATTTTCCTGACTCCTGACGAGTGGAAGGATTCACTCGAGCAGGCTAAGAACTTCCCTAAGATTTTCGGCGCCCTTTCACATCTCTACAGGATGAACGAGCTGCTCAGCGCTTACGGAGTTGAAGACTATGTGAGCTTTGATCTGGGGCTTGTCAGAAGCCTTAAATACTATACTGGCATTATTTTTGCGGGATATACCTTTGGAAGCGGAAAGCCTATAGTTACAGGAGGCCGCTATGATAACCTCCTCGGACACTTCGGAGCGGACAGACCGGCCATCGGTTTTGCTTTTCTGATAAATGAACTGATGCTTGCGATAGACAGGCAGCAGATAGAGCTTCCGGTTGAAAATACCAAGATTCTTTTACTTTATCCTAAGGATCAGGTAAAGGAGGCTATTATGAAGGCCGATTCGCTCAGAAAATCCGGACACAGAGTCCTCCTTCATTCTTACAATGACAGGGATCACCACGATAAGCTTTGCATTAAGTACGCGTCATATACTATAATGGAGATTGGAGGCAGCAGATGAGCACAACAGATGATATGATTACGGTTGCCCTCGGAAAAGGCCGCCTTGCGAAGAAGGCCATGGGTCTTTTTGATAAAATCGGACTTGGAGTCGAGGAGATCCACGATCCTGACACGAGAAAGCTTATTTTTACAAATGAAA
>JBJELA010000347.1:0-6460 GCA_051878915.1 Candidatus Weimeria sp. | reverse complement strand
GAGCCTGATGCTTTTCCTCTTCTCATGGATTGAACGTGTCATCAGAAAACCGGATATAATAAAGAAAAATTCCACTCCGTAGTATCCGCGCTTGAGTACCGGAATATGGAAGCCGGCCACATCGATATGATGAAACCCGAACGTCCTGCTGCAGTGAAACAGTATTATGATTATACAAAAAATAAACCTTAAAAGCTCTATTTTTCCGTTTCTCTTATATGTCGGCATGTCTTACTTCCTCAAAATTTCTGATAACAGGAATATTTTAACACTACATCCAGATATGCGCAAATATTATTTGAATGCTGTCTGGTCTGTAAATGCAGACATCACGGATTTATAAAAAAGCTGTGCTGTCGTTCCGGCAGCACAGCTGGTTTTATTTATGACGCCTTTGACGCCTCTGCATCATCAGTCTCATCTGTTTTTTCAAACTCTGCTTTCTCATTCTCCTCCTTTTCGAGATTCTTGAATGCAGATGAAAGCATCAGCTTGATACGGTTCAGCTGGTTTACCTCGGATGCGCCCGGATCGTAGTCAATTGCAGCGATGTTTGCTCCAGGGTTCAGGGCACGGAGCTTCTTTATTACACCCTTTCCTACGATGTGGTTCGGCAGGCAGCCAAACGGCTGGATGCAGACGATGTTGTTCACACCCTCGTCGATAAGCTCAAGCATCTCACCTGTAAGGAACCATCCCTCACCTGTCTGGTTGCCGAGAGACACAACCTTTGAAGCGCGCTTTGCAGTATCGTCGATGTAAGCCGGAGCTGTAAAATGCTCTGACTCATCAAAGGCTTTTCTTGCGGCGCTTCTCATCCACTCGAAGAACTTTATTCCAAGATTTGAAATTCTTACAGACCTCTTCGGAGTGCCGAGATTTTCATTCTTGAATCTCTCATTGATAAAGCAGTAAAGCAGGAAGTCCGTAAGGTCAGGTACCACTGCCTCTGCTCCCTCAGACTCGAGAAGGTCAGCCAAGTGGTTGTTTGCCACTACCGAATACTTGACCATGATCTCGCCGACGATTCCGACTCTTGGCTTCTTCTGATCTGTTATCGGCAGGTTATCAAAATCACGGATTATGTCTCTGCACATCTTCTTATACTTCGCGTGTGAAAGCATCTTCGGCTGTGAGAGGAAGTCTATGACTATCTTCTTCCATTTCTCGTAGAGTGCATTTGCTGAGCCTTTTACTTTTTCATAAGGTCTCATGCGGTATAAGCATTTCAGGAAAATATCACCGAATTCAAGTCCGTAGAGTCCGTGCTGGATGACCTTCGGTCCGAGCCTGAATCCCGGATTCTTCTCGAGTCCTACAAGGTTTAGGGAGATTACAGGGATCTTCTCGTATCCGGCCTTTGCCAGCGCTCTCCTGATAAATCCGATGTAGTTCGAAGCACGGCAGCCACCACCGGTCTGGGTGATAAGAAGCGCTGTCCTGTCGAGGTCGTACTTTCCTGACTTGAGTGCCGCGATAAACTGTCCTACCACAAGAAGTGACGGGTAGCAGGCGTCGTTATTTACAAAGCGGAGTCCGTTATCTACACAGTCCTTTGCCGGTACCTCAGGAACCTCCACCGTAAATCCGGCGCTTGACATAGCCGGTGCGATGATGTCGAAGTGGATAGGCGACATCTGCGGAGCGAGGATCGTGTAGTTTGCCTTCATCTCCTTAGTAAATATTTTTCTCTGATAAGAAGCCGGTACTATCTTTCTCGGCTCCGCCTCTTCCTTCTGCTGCTTTCTCTGTCTTACGCGGATCGCTGCAAGAAGTGAGCGGACACGGATACGCGCTGCTCCGAGGTTATTTACCTCATCTATCTTGAGACAGGTGTATATTTTTCCTGAGTTGGTCAGGATATCACTTACACAGTCTGTGGTAACAGCATCAAGGCCGCAGCCGAAAGAGTTCAGCTGTATCACATCCAGGAAATCGGTCTTCTTCACGAAGTTTGCTGCGGAATACATCCTGGTGTGGTACATCCACTGATCCATTACGATAAGAGGACGCTCGAGCTTTCCTAAGTGCGAGACTGAATCCTCAGTGAGCACCGCCATTCCGTACGTCGTGATAAGGTCCGGAATGCCGTGGTTTATCTCAGGATCTATATGATAAGGTCTTCCACAGAGGACGATTCCGTGACGGCCGGTCTTCTTCAGATATTCGATGACCTCTTCACCCTTGGCCTCTATATCCTTTCTTGTCTTGGAAAGCTCGTACCATGCCTTATGAGCAGCGTCACGAACCTCACCTTCCTCGATGCCGAATTCTTTTCTGAACACCTTTACGAGCTGGTCAGTAAGAACATCCTCGTTTGTAAATGCCATGAACGGATTAAGGAAACGTACCTTTCCGTCATTTATATCCTCGACATTGTTCTTGATATTCTCAGCATACGAGGTGACGATCGGGCAGTTGTAGTGGTTATTTGAATCAGGGAACTCGTTTCTCTCGTATGGCACGCACGGATAGAAAATAGTCTTGATCCCATTATTAATAAGCCACTGTACATGGCCGTGCGTCAGCTTTGCCGGATAGCACTCTGACTCAGAAGGGATGCTCTCGATTCCCAGCTCATATATCTTTCTCGAGGAATCAGGTGAGAGCTGTACCGAGAATCCGAGCTCTTTGAAAAATACCGCCCAGAACGGATAGTCCTCATACATATTCAGAACCCTCGGGATTCCGATGACTCCACGCTTAGCCTCTTCTGGCTTGAGCGGCTCATACCCGAAGATCCTCTTGTACTTGTAGTTGTAGAGGTTCGGAATATTGTCAGGATTCTTCGGTTTTCCAAGTCCTCTCTCACAGCGGTTTCCTGTGATGAAGCGGCGGTTGTCAGAGAAGCGGTTGATCGTCAGCATGCACTTGTTCGTGCATCCCTGGCAGTGAGTCATTTTTGTAGTATAAGTGAGCGCGAGGATCTCATCCATAGGAAGCATGGTCGTAGTCTTCTCATCCTCGTATCTCTCCCGTGCGATAAGAGCAGAACCAAAAGCTCCCATGATACCTGCGATATCAGGTCTTGTAACGTGGAGTCCTCCTATTTTTTCAAAAGCGCGGAGCACAGCGTCATTGTAGAATGTTCCTCCCTGTACAACGACATTTTTTCCAAGCTGCTTCGGATCTGAAAGCTTTATTACCTTGAAAAGCGCGTTCTTGATGACCGAGTAAGCCAGTCCGGCTGAGATGTCGGCTACCGATGCGCCCTCCTTCTGAGCCTGCTTTACCTTTGAATTCATGAAAACGGTGCAGCGTGTTCCAAGGTCGATAGGATGCTCTGCAAAAAGCGCTTCCTTCGCGAAATCAATCACACTGTAGTTTAAGGATTTGGCAAAAGTCTCGATAAATGAACCGCAGCCTGATGAGCATGCCTCGTTCAGCTGAACTGAATCGATAGTATGGTCCTTTATCCTTATGCACTTCATATCCTGTCCGCCGATATCAAGGATACAGTCCACGTCCGGATCAAAGAAGGCTGCCGCGTAGTAGTGAGCTACGGTCTCAACCTCTCCGTCATCGAGCTTGAACGCTGATTTCAGGAGCGCTTCGCCATATCCTGTCGAGCAGGAATGAACGATATGAGCCTCCTTCGGCAGAAGCTTATTTATCTCGCCCATCGCGCGGATCGCGGTCTTAAGCGGTGAGCCGTTGTTATTATCATAGAATGAATAGAGAAGCCTTCCCTCATCATCGATAAGAGCCACCTTTGTGGTAGTAGATCCTGCATCAATTCCGAGGAACACATTTCCTCTGGCCTTTGAGATATCAGCTGTCTCCACATGGTTGTTGCCATGCTTCTTAAGGAACTCGTCGTACTCTGCCTGGTCCCTGAAGAGAGGCTCCATTCTGGCGACCTCGAATTCCATCTTCAGAGGCTTTGAAAGCTTCTCTTCGATGGTCCGAAGAGGCATCTGTGTCTCTTTCTTATAGTTTAAGGCTGAACCAATGGCAGCAAAAAGATGTGAGTTGTCCGGGACTATAGTGTGCTCTTCATCGAGCTTTAAGGTCTCAATAAACCTCTGTCTCAGCTGATCAAGGAAATGGAGCGGTCCACCGAGGAAGGCTACGTGGCCCCTGATTGGTTTTCCGCAGGCAAGTCCTGAAATCGTCTGATTTACTACCGCTTGAAAAATAGATGCCGCGAGATCTTCTCTCGTAGCGCCCTCGTTTATGAGCGGCTGGATATCAGTCTTTGCGAAAACTCCGCAGCGGGCTGCTATTGGGTAGATCGAGTTATAGCTCCTGGCATACTCATTAAGACCTGAAGCGTCTGTCTGAATAAGAGAAGCCATCTGGTCGATAAATGAACCTGTACCTCCGGCGCAGACTCCATTCATTCTCTCTTCGATGTTACCATTCTCGAAATAAATGATCTTCGCGTCCTCACCGCCAAGCTCTATGGCTACATCTGTCTGTGGAGCGTAGTGTGTAAGAGCCGTGGCTACCGCAACTACCTCCTGACAGAACGGGATTCCCAGATGCTTTGCGAGCGTAAGTCCGCCAGATCCGGTGATAACCGGAGCTACCTGGTGGTCACCTGCCTCCTTAATTGCGTCGCTTACGAGTCCGTAAAGTGTCTCTCTGATATTGGCAAAATGTCTTCTGTAGTCAGAAAATAACAGCTCATCCTCCGGGCTTAACAGCGCTACTTTGACTGTGGTCGAGCCTATATCGATTCCAAGTGTATATGGTTTCTCTGACATATGATACTATACCTTTCCTGCAATCCTGCTTCATACCACCCATATCTCTTAAACATCAGAGCGCTCATCCGGTGTGTCTTTTATCATGCGGCACCGCGCGGGTTCAGCTCTGATATCATATTATAAGAAAGAGAATCGCAAGTTTCAACCTACAAAAATCGGATTGTGTTGTTTTAGATTGTGTGCAATTAAATCTCTGATCAGAGCCTGACATGATATTTTATTGAATCTTTGGATACATTTGTGCTAAAATAACATTGAGAATGAAATAAAACGATAACTCGCAGAAACTATTTATCATGAATAATCCTGACATTATTAACTCAAGCTATATGACAAAAAATTTCTTTTTTCTTGAAGAAGCAGCAATCCTGATCATCGATATGCTTTTTCTTATGATGATGAATATCTCCCATCCGAAAAAAACGGTAAATCTCAAATACGACCGTTTCGGACTTATTGCAGCCATTCCGGCGAATATTACGATGATAACAGCATGCATTATCTGTGACTACTTCCCCAGTCACTTCTTTTCACTGCTCGTCATTGTCCTGGCGATCCACGCCATGCTCAATGCGTTCCTGATAATGGATCTTTTTCTGTATCTGTATTACTTCCCGCTGAAGAATATCAAGAACGAAAACAACGCATTTTTCAGGAAGCTGTTCCTGTTCATAGATCTGCTGCTTTCTATTCTGACTGAGATCCGTCTTTCCTGCCTTGTACTGATCCCAGGCATTACGGCAGAAATGCTTACGGCAAAATACATCCAGTCCATAGCCTGCATCGGAATAGTTGCGGTCATTCTGATCCTCGCCTATGAGATCATCATGAGAAAATATCTGATCAGAGTGATCAGAAGAGTCGTGGCCATCTCACTGCCAATTGCCGCTTCTGTTCTGATATGCCAGTATTTTCTGCCGCATCTCGTGATCCTTTCACTCACCTATATCGTCCCGTTCATGCTGTTTTACCTGTTTTTCCATTCGAACCCGTACGATGAACTGACAGGATTTCAGAACCCGGCGTCAATGGAAAGCAGATTAGAGACTGATATTACCGAAAAAAAGCCGTTTTATTACGGCTGGCTCATCATCCCGGAGCTCGAAAACGGAACCATAAAGAACACTGATGATATCGATGCCGCCACTATTACAAGCATCTGCATGCAGATTGAAAACCTCTCTCCTAAAATGCATCTGTTCAGGATCAACAGGGGCATTTACAACTCTCTGCTGGAACTTCCGAAATCTGAGGAGGCAGACGATATATACCGCCGTAGTGCGGAGATCGCCATAACTGAATTCAGAAAATCCAACGTCGAATATCATACCCAGATAATCGGCTTCTTTGTAAACAGTGAAATGAACAGTACGCATATGATAAAAGCATTTGCCAATGACATCCTGCAGAGATCCAATGCATCTGAGGGAAACTTCCATTATCTCGCTGATGAAGAGGATTTTGGGATCTTCAAGAAAAATTATACGATTGAAGAGGCACTCAAGGATATAGCGTTAAAGGGCGATCTGAATGATGAGAGGGTTCTCTGTTATGCCCAGCCCATCTATGATGTGGAGAGCGGTTCGTTTCGGACTGCCGAGGCACTTATGAGAATGTCCCTGAACGGAAACATGATCCCTCCGAACATTTTTATCCCGATAGCCGAAAACTGCAACCTTATACACTATCTGACTCTTATCATGCTCAACAAAGTCTGTGAACAGATTGCCGGAATGAGCGACTCGTAT
>JBJELA010000346.1:0-6488 GCA_051878915.1 Candidatus Weimeria sp. | reverse complement strand
TTCTCTTATTTTCCGTACCATTTGATAATTTCAGGAATTTGGTACGGAAAACCACGGCTTGCTTTCTCTTATTTTCCGTACCATTTGTCAATTCATGCGTTTTGGTACGGAAATTCACAGCATACTGCTCACACAGCAGGCAGACCTTTTAAATGCTGAAAGAGCAGACGCAGGTTTTAAGGTTCTTGCCTGAACTACGTGCAGAAATCAAAAAACAAGAATTCTGCACGTAGTGACAAAAAATATGTCGAGACATGCCGCAGAAATTGAATAAATGAGATCGATGTGCTGAGGCGGCTTAGTTCTGGAAATCCTTATGCCGTCGCTGTATTAAATGTTTGCTTATCGCAGCATTTCAGCTATAATATATGATTATATCCAGGATAAGAAGGAGGCTTTTTATATGAGTACCTTAGTTCGCTATTATTCAAGATCCGGAAACACGAAGGTTCTGGCTGAGGCTATTGCTGATGCAGCAGGCGTAAAGGCTGTTTCGGTGGATTCACCAGAGGCAGCTGTAAAAGAGGAGACGGACGTACTTTTCATAGGCGGCGCGCTCTATGCATACGGGCTGGACAAGCACCTGAAGTCATACATCGAAGGACTCGACGCGTCAAAGGTCAGAAAGGCAGTCGTATTCTCGACATCATGGCTTTCAAAGCATTCGATCGATCTGCTGAAAAAAAGTCTGAAAGCCAGAGGTATCGATGTCGCGGATGAATATTTTTATGCGAAAAATAAACCGACCGAAAGCCAGCTGAGTGAGGCTAAGGCATTCGCAAAGAAGTTTATCTGACAGGAGATTGGCATCCGTTAGTAATTCAGTGTTTTATTCAGCCGGTTCAGCGGCTTCGTCTGACATATCATCATCGTCATCTTCGCTTATTCCTGACAGCCTGTCAGTCTTTGCCAGCAGGAATCTGTCGTAGATGGCGATTACTCTTCCGACGCCGATCATCGCGCAGAGGGTTCCGACATTTACACCGATGATGTGACCAGTGCTCAGGATTCCGATAAGTATCGTAATAGTGACGCAGCCTATATCAAAGATATTTTTTACGAGTCCCGGATTTTTCTTTGAACGGTCGGAAATGGCCTGGACGATTCCGTCGCCAGGGTTAGGCACGAGGCGGGCATTCATGGACATTGCGGCACCGATTCCGGTGCAGACGATCCCGATTATGAGACAGAGGATCCTCATAGGGATAGTATGCGCGTCAGGCAGGAAACTGCTGAACAGATTGAAAAGTCTTGTCAGGAAAAATGAAAGCGGGATCTGAAGCAGGTCGTAGAGCTTGAAATTCCTGCCTTTTACTATATATTCGATTATCGCAAGCACTGTGTACATAATCATACTCGCGTTTCCGAAATTGAAATCAATAATCAGGGAAATCGAGTATGGAATAGAAATGATCGGCGTTACGCCGAGACCGGATTTTGTGTTACAGATGATTCCTAATGCCAGAACCACGAAACCAAGAATGTAAATTGTGAATCTGAATATTTTTTTCTGTTTCAAAATGAGCCTCCATTCAAACTTTTCTATTTTAAGTTCAAATTCACAAATTGTAAAGCAGTTTACGGCCCTGAGGCGGGAAAAGGCGTTTGCCGCATCTTCGATGCTGAAATTCTGACTGTTGATTTTTTGACGAAAAATAAATATGATATCAGAGACGGTAATTTCTTATGTTTTAAAAAGCAGTACCGCGGGGTGCGAATGGGATCCTGCGGGAATAACATATTTTTTAATTCGTTGTAACAGTGAAAGGAAAAACCATGGGCCTTACCAGAAAAGTAAAAAGAAACATCGACAATAGCAGCGGACTGCCGCCAGAGCTTCAGGACAGCATCAACAGCCTCCTTGATGATTTCTATGGAAAAGAAGTTGATGACGACGATGAAGAAGAGGAAGAGCCGGATGATCTTTCGTGGAAAACAGATACAAAGGAAACGGATTCAGAAGAGTTTGACGAGAACACGATTGAGCTGTATGACGGCAGACCTGAAGATCTGACGGGCAGACAAGACAAGGAGATCAGGGTTTATGATCTTCTGGATTCTCTTGGGATCAGATACAAGAGGACTGACCACGCGCCGGCCACCACGATGGAGGTCTGCGACGTGATCGATGCGGTGCTCGACTGTCTGATCTGCAAGAACCTGTTCTTGTGCAACAGGCAGCAGACCAGGTTTTACCTGCTGATGATGCCGGGACACAAGCAGTTTAAGACGAAGGATCTCTCAAAGCAGATAAATTCGGCGAGACTTTCTTTTGCCCCTGAGGAAAAAATGGAAGAGTTCCTCGACATAAAGCCGGGCTCTGTCAGCATCATGGGACTTATGAACGACCACGACAACAACGTTCAGCTCCTGGTGGACAAGGACGTTCTCGCGGAAAAGTACGTCGGCTGCCACCCGTGCGTGAACACCTCGTCTCTTAAAATGCTGACGAGTGATGTGTTCGGACCGTATCTGAAGGCAGTTCATCACGATTATATCGAGGTGGAGCTGTGACATGAGCAAATCAACATCCACCAGAATACAATTTCCTGAAGTGGGACTTGGGAGCACTGTCTTCTGGTACAAAAACAGGGATGCGGAAAAGGCTATGGCGAGGGCTGTAAATGAAGGCCTTATCAGCCTTATAGATACGGCGGAGATGTACGGCAGCGGCAGAAGCGAAGAGGCAGTAGGAAGGGTGCTGAAAGAAACAGGTCGGGAGAAGGTTTTTCTTGTGGACAAAATTCTCCCCGACAATGCGACGCCATCTCAGTTCAGAAAGAGTCTTGAGAATTCGTTACAGCGTCTCGGAACTGACCATATAGATCTTTATCTCCTGCACTGGCGGGAGAAGGCTGACCTTGCCTTTGTGGCTTATGCCATGACAGAGGCAGTAGAAGAGGGACTGGTCATAAAGTGGGGAGTCTCGAATTTTGATGTGAGCGATATGGAGGACCTCTTCGCGGAGGAGCACGGAAGTGACTGCTGTACCGACCAGGTCCTTTACAATCTCTGCGAGCGCGGCCCGGAGTATGACCTTTTCCCGTGGCTTTCTGATCATGGAGTCCGTCCGATGTCGTATTCATCACTTGGCTCTGATGTGACAAGGACGAGAAAAAACTGTGAGTCTGACAGTGTGATTCAGGCTGTAAGCGCCGAAACCGGACTTAGTCCGGCTGCGATAATGCTGGCCTTCAACACCAGAAACCACGACCTCTGCGCGCTTTTCGGAAGCTCGTCCTTTGAGCATATAAAGGCGGACCTCGCGGGAATTGGCACAGACCTTGATCCATTTCTTGAAAAAATAAACGAAGCCTTCCCGGCACCCACAAAGAAGGTACCGCTGGCGAAGATCTGAGAGAAAAAAACTCCGCTGTGAGGGAAACCTCGCAGCGGAGCGTTCTGTTTTTATCAGAGTGTTGAAAGCTCTTTGAGCTTATCCTTGATCTGTGCCGCAGTTTCGAGAAGCGTCTGTACTGAAGCCGCTATCTGCTGAGCGGCTGCTGCCAGGTCTGTAGTCTTGTCATTTACGCCATTTATAGTTTTCTGAAGATCCTGCGCGTCCTGAGTCAGCCTGCCAACGGAATCCATTGCCCTGGACTGGCTCTCATTACTCTTGTTTGCGGTGTCAGAGGATTCAGTGGCGAGAGAATTGATCTGCTCCGCGACGACAGCGAAGCCTCTTCCCGCATCACCGGCCCTGGCTGCCTCTATGCTGGCGTTTAACGCGAGCAGGTTGGTCTGCTTTGCTATGTCTACTACCTCAGCATTGTTCTTTTCAAGCTCATCGAAGATGGTGTTGATCTCGTTCATCGAGGTTACGAGGCTGTCGCAGAATTTGCTGACATCGACCATATCCGAGGAGATTTCGGTGCTCTCCTGAGCGTTGTTGTCATTTCCGGCGGACATATTGTCGATGGCCTGGTAGAGCTTATCGAACTCATCATTGATATCTGTGATGGTTGTCTGGATCTTATCCTTCTGGGCTGAGATCGTATTTTTCTCTTCAGTTACCTCTTCAGCAAGAGCCGAAGCTTTTTCTCTGCCCTTTTCTACCAGCTGCTTTGTGTAGAAGACACAGTTTTCCTTGCGGTTGAAGCCATTGTAGATGGCGTCGGCCATTTTTTCACAGGTATCATATCCACAGCAGGAGCAGTTTATCTGGCGGCTTTCTGTTGTGGTTTTCAGCATTTCGTTAAAGATATCGTTACGCTCTTCTTCTGTAGGAATCCTGAATGCTGCCTCTGCCGAACGGTCTGTGTATTTTCTCAGGTAATCATTCAGGTCGAGGTTTTTGAACTGCTCGTTAAATTTCTTTAACCTCTGTGCAGGAGACAGCTTTCTGCCCCAGGCTGTCTTTTTGTCCTTCTTTGAATCCTCCCTGATATCCAGAAGGGAACTGTACACATCGTCGTCCTCCGCCTTGTCAGCTTCGCAGCCTGTTCCATACAGACAGCCCTGGCTGCAGTTTAAGACATCGTAGAACAGATACTTTGAGGTGCCATTCGCTATTTTTTTTCTGTTGTTCGCGAGAAAATTATAGAGATGCTTCTCACCCTCCATCTGGCGGACATACACGTCATTACCCAGGAACCAGTAGACATTCTCTTTAAGGCCGCCTGGCATAGGATAGATGGAACCCAGGCCGTATTCTACCTCATCTGTGGCATCGCCGGACATGATCCCGTGCTCTCTTACATACTTCATCATGTGGTCAAAAGTGACATTGTAGCTTACGTAGCCGCCGTTGTTAGGATCCGAGATCTCGTACTTCTTCGCGATACATGGGCCTATAAAGGCGAGCTTATCTGTGATCCCCATCTGCTTTCTGACATAGATAGCGGCGCACATCATAGGACTCTGTACAGGGAAAAGCTTCGGCAGAAGTGTCGGCTCATAATGCTCAATATAGCGGACTAAAGCCGGGCATGGCTGAGATATTCCGCCTAGGAAATTATACTTTGATATGTAATTCAGGTATCCCCAGGTAGTTATATCCGCGCCGAATGAAACGCTTATGATATGATTTACTCCGAGCTTTTTCAAGCCGCCAAGTACCTGCCCGTATTCCTTCGGGTAGTTGGCTTTGAACGCGGGAGCCAGAAGAACCGAGATCTTCTCTCCCTTCGCGAGATCCGCGAAAAACGCATCCGTATCATCGTAGAATTCCCTTGCGTGATGCTCGCACGCGTCGAAACAGGAGCCGCAGGCCACGCACCTGTCCGGATCTACGTCGATCCTGTTTGCTCCGTCCTTTTCTACTGAATAATTCGCGCCTATGCACGGACATACCCTGACGCACTTGTTACATCCAATACAGTTATCATTGGTATAAACTACCTGACTATCACCCATTTCACCCTCCAGATACATACATTGTCAATAAATTGTAAAATACATACTTTATTTAATTTTAATATTTTTCCTGTGAATTTACAAGAGGGTATATTTAAAACATGTCTTTTTCTGCGGTCTGATCGGGGAGGCGTCCTGAATAGAAACAATAAAAAAACACTCAGAGAGCAGGCCCGCATTCTTGACTCCTAGCGCGCAGCCAGGTGGGTTGCCGCAACAGACCTTCAGCCCTCTACTGGAAGCGGGGCGAACCCGAACTTCTCTGCACAAGTGCATACACCGAAGCCCGACATCCGGCCTGTTATATAGGGATCCCGATTTAAAGTAATTGTAGGTTCAAAAACTACGGGAAAACGAGCTCTCTGAGCTTGATTATATTTTAGTCTTTATACCTTGAAAAATCAACAGCGAATTCCCGGCAGATATTTGACAACAGAGGCGTTTTCGATTATCCTATAGGGTGGTTTAAACCCAAAAAGAAAAAAGGAGTACCTAGTGATGGTTAAAGAAAAGCTCGAAGAGATAAGGCAGAAGGCCATAGCTTCCATTGAAGAAGCGAACGATGCAGATTCCCTGAACGACATAAGGGTAAAGGTTTTTGGAAAAAAGGGTGAGTTTACCCAGGTCCAGAAGGGCATGAAGGACGTAGCGCCTGAGGACAGACCAAAGGTCGGTGCTATGATAAACGAGGCCAGAGCCGCTATCGAGGAGAAAATGACCGAGGCCAGGGAGAAAATGCAGCAGAAGGCACTTGAAGAGCGCCTTAAGAGAGAGACCATCGATGTAACTCTCCCTGCAAAAAAGAACAAGATCGGCCACAGGCATCCTAATACGATAGCGCTCGAAGAGGTCGAGAAGATTTTTATCGGAATGGGCTTTGACGTAGTTGAAGGACCGGAGATCGAGAAGGACTACTATAATTTCGAGGCGCTGAATATTCCGGCCAACCATCCGGCAAAGGACGAGCAGGATACTTTTTACATAAATAAAGATATACTTTTAAGAACACAGACATCACCTGTACAGGTACGTCAGATGGAAGCGAAGAAGCCTCCTATCAGAATGATCGCGCCTGGAAGGGTTTTCAGAGCAGACGAGGTTGACGCGACACACTCACCATCCTTCCATCAGAT
>JBJELA010000345.1:0-6490 GCA_051878915.1 Candidatus Weimeria sp. | reverse complement strand
TATGCCAGAAAAATCCATCCTGGTCCACATGCTCTACCTCTGCGTCAGAAAGTGAGGTCTGGCACTTAGGGCACCAGTTGATGATACGTGATCCCTTATAGATGTATCCCTTCTTATAGAGCTTTACAAAAACTTCCTCTACAGCCTTCGAGCAGCCCTCGTCCATTGTAAACCTCTCACGCTGCCAGTCAGCGGAGCTTCCGAGTTTCTTCAGCTGGTTGATGATAGTCCTTCCGTATTCTTCTCTCCACTTCCAGCAGTAGTCGAGGAAGGCTTCCCTGCCGATCTCCTTCTTGTCAATGCCCTTTTCCTTCAGAGCGTTAGTGACCTTAACCTCAGTGGCTATAGCCGCATGGTCTGTACCCGGCTGCCAGAGAGCCTCATATCCCTGCATCCTCTTGAATCTGATCAGGATATCCTGCATAGTGTTATCAAGGGCATGTCCCATGTGAAGCTTTCCCGTAATATTCGGAGGCGGCATAACGATAGTGAAGGGCTTTCTGCTCCTGTCCACTTCTGCGTGGAAGTAACCGTTGTCCTCCCACTTTTTATATAATCTCTCCTCTATCTCCTTTGGATCATATGTCTTTGCAAGCTTCATTCTTTGCTTCTCCTTTGATGTCATTATCCTTAATATTGTATATGCTAACCTCCGAAAAAGCAAGTATTAAAAAGAACTGCGGCCTTTAATCTTTATATGCTTTTCATTTTTTCTCAAATACTATTTCCGTGAGTCTGACGCCTGAAATCCCGCAAAACCTGGACGGGGCTTATTTTTGCGGAGATTTTTATTTTGTGTATTGCATATATACAAATCCAGTACTGAGGTTACGAGTGTGCGGGCTGGGGTTTTTCCGTACTGATTTCTGATTTCTGTCTTCAGTCCGTAATTTCACTCATGGTTTTACGGACTGATTCCCGATTTCCATTCTCAGTCCGTAATTTTAGGAAATCACACGTATTAACTGGAATCTGCCTACGTGTTAAAACAGAAAAATCCAGAAATCACACGTAGCACAGCTTTGAATTGATAATGCTGCCTGATCTTAATGGAGGACCGGATGGGCGAAGTTAAAATTTGTTCATACTTTTTGCAGGATACCTCACGACTAATCCAAAACCCGCCCGAAACGTGAAGTTTTGTTTCCTGTCTGACTGCCGTATCGTCATCTGGCAAGCAATGGGTGCAGCAGTTGCCGTTTTATCTTTTTATATCAGAAAAAAGCACCCGGGGATCATTTACAATCCCGGGTGTTGTCTCAGTTTTCATAGATGTCTGCAAATCCGCTGACGAAAACAAGCTGGTCATACAGCGTCTTATCCTTATCCTGATCTATGCTGTCAATTATCCAGTCGATGTCATTATAGTACTTTATACAGCTATTTCGAGAAATCGCCGGTAAATGATAGCGATCCTCCAGAAAATTCAATGCGTATGAATATCTCTGCTTCAACTCAGAAAGTGCTTTCTCAGGGTGCTCAAAGACTATATGTCCATATGCATTAACGATGCATTTGTCAGTGATTCCTCCGGCTCGCATATCTTTTGTGATTGATGAAGCTCTCTCTGTCATATCCTCGTAGTCCACCGTACCGTACGCGCATGAAATAATGCAGCACATCGCAGCCGACAATATCGCAAGAGCCGCCAGAAATACCATTCTCTTCTTTACTCCTGATGTATGCGGCCTCACCAGATTCCTGACTCTTTTCTTTACATCCACAAATGAGAAGCAATTCAGCAGACAGGCATACTCTCTCGAATCCATGGAATATTTCAGAAGTGCATCAACATAGTGCTTCTTTTCATCCCGTGACATAGTACCTGTAACCTCATCATCACAGCACAATTCTATGTCCAGGCAGAAACAGTGGTATGCAAACCAGATTATAGGATGATACCAGTAGAGAATTACGATGCAGAATGCTGCCAGTTTTTTCAGGTTGTCATGTCTTCTGATATGAGCTTTTTCATGCAGAATTATGCCTTCATCTCCATTAGTGACTGATTGAGATATAACAATCCTCTGTCGAAAAAATCCTATGACAAACGCTCCCTCGTCGCCATAA
The DNA here is from genome assembly GCA_051878915.1 of Candidatus Weimeria sp. Classification (GTDB taxonomy): domain Bacteria; phylum Bacillota; class Clostridia; order Lachnospirales; family Lachnospiraceae; genus Weimeria. The sequence continues at coordinate 4,420 of JBJELA010000345.1, read as the reverse complement.
ATATACAAGTCTCCTTTTTTCTCTGCGTGCAGCCGGACGTACGCTTTAAGACGCAGATAGCTGATCATTCCAAGTACCGCAAGTACAGCGATACCAGCTATCCACACCAGGGAAACAACGGCATTAGAATGGCTTGACACATCCATTGTGATCGTAGGCAGGTTTTCGTTAACAGAAGAGATAACCAGCTTCTGATCTGCTGCTGAGGATGGAGTCTTAAATATCGTAGCTGAGACTACCCCTTTAGCCAGGCTTACCGGACATAACAGCTTTATCAGCATCAGGATCCAGAGAACCCTGAGTCCCTTAAGACTTTTCCGGATGAAATACTCTCTTAGAAGCAGTACCACGCAAAGCATCACCACACTGCTCACACCCATCTCAAAAAAGGTCAGAAAAATATGATTCAACGTATCTGTCAGATTCATAACTCATCAAGCAGCTTTCTGATCTGTGCAATATCCTTTTTGGAAAGTCTGGTTTTCTTTGTAAATGATGAGATAAAGGCCGGAAGAGAACCATAATAATCCTTCTGTACTATTTCCTGGCTTCTTATTGAGGCATACTCATCTTTTTTAATGACAGATGTCACCGAAGAATTCTCTCTCCTCACTATACCTTTGTTCTCCAGCCTCTTCAGTTCGGTATATGTGGTTGACTTCTTCCAGCCAAACCTCTCCTCACAAACTTTTATCATCTCCTGCGTAGTCACAGGCTCCATCTCCCAGATCAGCTCCGCAACCCTTTCCTCCATTTCACTTAAATGCATAATCCATGATTCCTCATTCTTTGTCAGTTTTATCATCACCAGCTTTTTACGACGCCGTACACTACATTGGGATATTTCTTTGGAAGAGCATCCCAACCACAAGTGGAACCACTGGCCCAGGCCAGATAATCATTTGTATGCTGAGCCACTCTGTAATCCTTATATCCCGAGCTGGTATACCCACCTGTGGATACTACAAATCCCATGTGATCCCATTCTCCATCATTCTTTTTGTCCCCAGTAATTTACAAATGCATTTGCATTATCCCAGGCGCTTGTATAATGAAAGGTCCCCATGACATTCACGCACATCTAGCTCGGTGTAATAGTTTTACCTCCGGCAAGCATTATCTGTGAGGCAAAATTAGTGCAGTCAGATCCGGATATATACCCGAATTGTTTTTTGTTTGGAGATGTCGCGTATTTTTCCGCATAGCTTATTGCATTATTGCTGATCTTTAACTGTCTCTCTGGTACAGTTGAATGAACGCGTTCAGACAATTCTGCAACAAACTTATTATATGATTTCGATGGCAGCTGAAGCAGAAGATCCTCATCCTTCATTAATTCCCTTTCACTTCCCATCTGGCTGATTTTCTTAATAATAGTATCATTGTACTCTTGATTTTCATATATATCAAAAAAGCCATCAAGATCTACGAACTGATCATTATCCTCAGAGTACCAGCTTACCCTGTCAGGGCAGTCCAGATACTCCATCTGCTTTACTCGATAATCCTTCCAGGTGCTGTCGCTGAAATCTCCCAGACCATACTTCTTCTGGAGAACAGCAATCACATCCGGGCACCTGCTCTTTATTTCCGAGGCAGCCTGTTCCTGATCTACAAACTGTGGGCAGAGATCCAGTCTGATCCAATCTACTTCGATTATCCTGTCCATTACCGGTGACTTGTAGCCGAATCTCTCATTCCCTGATATGCTGCTTTTATCCAAGGACTTCAGCTCCGTTATCTGAATTTTCTCGTGTGAGTTCTCAGCAGCCAGAATATCCGTCTGGGAATACGCCTGCCCCGCAAATGCTATCACACCAATAATTACTCCGATAAGTTTTTTTGTTTTATTTAACATATCAGCATCTCCGTAAATCTACACCTTGTAGACAATCTTAGTTTACATCATGTAGACTCCTCTGTCAAGTCAAAAAAACAAAAATAAAAGCGGCCGTTCTTTCCTGCGAAAGAACAGCCGCCGCAATACGCTGTATCAGTTCAGTTATTTAGCTGGTCTCTTTGAAGTAACTGCTGATGACCATGTGCCCTTTGTACCATCCGGTGCAACAGCTCTTACACGAACCTGATAGGTCTTGGTCTTTGTGATACCTAAAGAGGTCTTTGAGCCAGATGTAACAGTCTTGGTAACCCACTTGCTATATGTGGTCTTTGTCTTGCCCTTAACCTTCTTAGTGGTTACGGATCTCTTCTGTACCTGATAGATAACTACGCCAGTCTGCTTCTTCCATGAAACAGTAACCTTTGTAGAATTCTTCTTTCTTCCAGTAACCTTTACAGAAGTAACCTTCTTTGCTGTAACAGGAGCTTCTTTTACTACTACTGTAAAGCTCTTTGAACCAGCCTTCATGTAGTCAGTAGCCTGAGAATTAACTCTTACGATAGTAGTTCCTGCCTTCAGAGCTGTAACATTACCATTGCTGTCTACTGTAGCAACTGTAGGATCATCTGAAGTGAATGTAACGGCTGCGCCTGAAGCAACAGCTGCTGTAGTAGCTGTAACCTTATCTGTGCCGCCAACTGTAAGGGTAACAAGCTCCTTATCAAGTGCAAGATCTGAATCAGCCTTTGCAGGTGCTGTGATCTCTTCAACTACCTTTAACGGGATGGTAGCAGTAGTCTCACGGGTAGTCTTGCCTGCCGGAACAGTAACCCTGATAGTAGCGTTACCTACCTGCTTTGCTGTAACTGTAGTTCCGCTGATAGTTGCAACGCCTGCGTTCTCAGTAGAATCAGCAGCCTCGATAGTATATACAGGCTTTACATCAGAAGCGTTAACTGTAACATACTTTGAAAGATCAAGAGTCTTGTTGTTCTTGACATCAAGGTTAAGCTCTTTCTCTGAAAAAGTAATAACAGCGAGAGGAGTTGACTCTACTGTAACTTTGATCCACTTTACATCGCCTGTGGCCTGCTTTGCGTTATTGTCCTGAGTATAAACCTTTACATATACTGTTCCGGTCTGTGTGCCTGCAGTGATAGTTCCGTCAGAAGCAAGGGTAGCGATACTGTTCTTGTTGCCAGCGATTATCGTGCCGTCCTTCGCAGTATAGAGGTCATAATTAACTGTAAGTCCAAGTGTTGAAGTACCGCTGATCTTTGCGGACTTTACAGCATTTGATGCTGTAGAATTAGAAAGATCAAGGCTTACAGAATCCTTATTCTCTCCGTCTACTGTAGCTGTAACAGTGTCAGCTGCCTTATCCGATACTGAAACAGGAATAGAATAATTAACAGATCCTACGCTTGCTGTAATAGTAGTATTTCCTTTAGCAAGTGCTGTGACAGTTCCTGTAGTTCCGTAAGTATAAATCCTTACAACATTCTTATCAGCTGCTGCAAATGCAACTGCAGCTCCGGTATTTGCTACCGTGATCGTAGCTGTCTTGTTCTGTACAGTATCGAGCTTTAAGGTGTCGTTGGTTACGTCACCGCTCTTTGCTGTCGATGTCTTTCCACTATAGGTATATGTCACTGTAGTGGTATCCTTTGCCTCATCAGCTGCGAAAGCCTGTGTTCCTACAGCTGCTGCCGGTGCAAATGTGAAAGCTGTAGCTGCAGCCATCACAACGGCAAGTAATTTTTTAAGATTTACCATTTGTATTTCCTCCCAAAAATATATTAGTACGTCTGGGGTTTATTTCCCTCAGCAATTGTTATTATAGCAACTCTCACGGAAAAATAAACTATTTTTTTGTTTTTCACAAAAAAAAGCTTCAAAAAGATCAGTTTCTTAAAGAATGCTTGAAAAGGACTTCAATAAATCATTTATAATTCCTCAACCTGTCTTCAATCTTCGGAAAAATAATACCGGTAGACAAGATGGAACAGCAGTCTGAGTCCTTTTTTCAGAGAATCCTTCCATATCCATTCCTCCTCTGTATGAAGCAGGGCTCCGTCACAGAGACCGATGCAGATGGCCGGTACTCCCATTGACAGAGGAATGTTGCAGTCGGTAGACGCCGTAGACTCTTCCGGATCTATTCCGATGATCGACCTGATGCTCTCTCTGGCGCGCTCGACCATTTTTTCAACAGTCTCTTCCGGAACATCCTCGGCACAGGGTCTCTTCCCTATGACCTCCATATCTATCGCGGCTTTTCTGCTGTAACGCTTTACGATATCGTGGATAGCCTGGTCACATTTTTTCATGACATCTGCATCACCAGTCCTGAATTCCATCGTAAAAGATGTATCCTCGGCGATACTGTTCACTGAGTTCCCGCCGGATATAGTCCCGACGTTATAGGTGTAGCGCTCCTCCTCGTCAGGGCGCATCGAATAGAGGTCATTAATGATCGAAGCGGCGACCTGAATCGCATTAGTATTGCCGAAATTCAGGAATGAGTGGCCGCCGGCCGTGTGAATCCTGATCCGGTAGCGTATCGAGCCAACCATGTCG
>JBJELA010000344.1:0-30907 GCA_051878915.1 Candidatus Weimeria sp. | reverse complement strand
TACCGATTCCCTTTTCCCCCAATGTTGTCTCATTATTATTATTTTTCAAATCTGATTTACTTGGATTATACTATCTATTCTTAATTTCAGTCAATATTTTTACCAACTTCTATTTCATTTTTGTTAGGAAAGCGCTATACTATTAAAAGTAATTTGTGCATATTTACTATATGAGTTAAGAATACTCTTGAAAGGGTTTTATGAAAAAGATAACTATCAATGATGTCGCAAGAGAAGCGGGCGTCTCTGTTTCTACAGTATCAAAGGTAATGAATGGATGGAGCACTATTTCAGAAGCAACCGTTTGTCGAGTAAAAAGTGCGGCCGAATCACTTCATTACACACCAAATGCAAAAGCAGTTAATTTTGCCCGTGGTACAACCCATAACATTATTTATCTGACTGAGTTAAAAAAGGGCACCGCATACAGCAATCCGCATATGTTTGACACTATGTGTGGTGCATTCTATTCTTTAGCTAAAAATGGTTATACGATGTCACTTATGGATATATCAGATGAGGACCATCCAAAAGAAACAATCAAGCAGATAATGGATCAAAAAAGTGCTGACGGAATTATAATACATGGGTCTGTAATCAGTCAGGATATTGCCAATTTAATACTTGATAGAAATTTTCCTCATATTGTGATAGGGCACCCGATATTTGACAACAGACTTTGCTGGATTGATACCAATCACACTCTTGCTGGTGAGCACGCTGCGGAATTTATTTTGCAGCATAACTTGACACCTTCTGTCTTTATTTGTGGAAAAAAAACTGACAATATTTCTCACGAGCGCGAAACAGGTTTCCGTAATTTTTTGCTTCATCACGGCCATCCTCTGTCCAAAGATGATATTTTATATACAGATTCGTCATGGCAGGAGGGATACAATACAACTGAAACAATCATAAAACGAGGTAACATACCTGTTTCTATCGTATGTGAAAATAATGCCCTTGCGTTAGGAACCGCAAGAGCATTAAATAAATATAATATAAGTGTTCCTGACCAGATCACTTTTATTACTTTTGATGAATTTCCATATGCGTCGGTTCTTTATCCTAAACCCATAGTTGTCACCATTGATGTATATGATCTTGGTCTTCAGGTTGGAGAACTAATTATTAAAAAAATTAAAAATCCATCATTAATGATACAAAGTTACACAACATTACCAAAAATACTATAATTTTTCTTTTTATATGATTTACCACTATGTATCGTGAGATTTTCAATATTCTTAACTATTTTTCATTACTCTGCCTGATGTACTGCCTGCGCCATTTCGGCGACGAATTTCTTCACCTCTGGGACGCAGTCTTTCCCGTACTTTGCGCAGAGCTTTACTATGGCTGAACCTACTATGGCGCCGTCTGATTTTGATGCCATCTCTGCAGCAGTCGCCGGATTAGAGATTCCGAATCCCACTGCGCATGGAATATCCTTTGACTCCTTTACGAGCTTTACCATCGATGCTATATCAGTCGTGATTTCTGACCTGGTTCCGGTAACGCCGAGAGAAGATACGCAGTAGACAAATCCATCGGCATCCTTTGCGATCATTCTGATCCGATCGTGCGAAGTCGGCGCGATAAGTGAGATCAGATCTATTCCATATTTGCGGCAGACTGAAGAAAATTCTTTCTTTTAATAAGTCATAATTAAAAATGTACAAAACTGAAAAGGACCCCCTGCAGCAGCTAAAAAAAAGAAAAACTGTAGAACTGACTTGAAGCACGCCTTAAACACTTCAATATTATTTAAGAACTTTTTTACATTTTTACTTAACAGTTAACATGGCGTAACAATGATACTGTTATGTGCGATTTTATGAGTCAACTTCCGTTGACAGTAGTATTAGTTTTTTGTAAAATAAATCATAGTGATTAAAAAAATGTTTTTGAGAGGGAATGCAAATGAAGATTTATAGAAGTATTATTTGTTCAATTGTGATAATCTCACTTTTGACATGCGTATTTTATCAAAGCTCAATTAATGTATATGCAAATGAGCCTTTAGCACTGGGGGATATTCTTTCGGGTTCTGATGAGGTAGCTGATGGAATGAGTGCCTTGGGGTTTAATTCAGAACAGATCAGGAATATTTTATCATTGGAAAGACATGAGAAGGGGTTCTATTCTGGTATTCAGGAATCAATAGATAATCTAAAACAACCGTTGCCGGCGAGCGATGTAGAATTAACTTCTCAGAATACAAATAATCAAAATCTAAGTAAAATGAAGAAAGAATCTATTTTACCAAATGGCAATCCCCCAGCTGATGTAGCGGAACAGAACTCCAGAATTATTCATGTATATAATGATGCAACTGCAATGTCCTCTGACACTGCTATAATAGCCGACTATATGGTATATTTTTATTTATCTCATTATGTAGATAATCCGTGTTATTCGAAGGATAATCCTAATTTCGATCAGATTTATGCAAACAATCTTACGCCAACTGACCTAAAAACATATGACAAGTTTATCTTTGAAACCCATTTGGACAACATTTGTGATACTGTCACTTCACTTGTTTCTGATTTTTATCTGATAAAAGATTCAAGAGATGATATCATTGAAAGATATGAAGACAGTAATCATATCATGATTAATACTTTGAAACTTATTAAAGATGATGCAGATATTGGAATCGAGATAAAAAACGTTATTATTAATGTTATTTCCAGGGCAACTATGAAATACTATACAACGGCTAAGAGCTCTGAAGAATTAATACAGGATATTAATGAGAGCCTTGAACCGCTAAATCTTAAAGAGAAGGAAATTGATTTTGCCAATTTCTGTGTTACAGGTGTTTTGGCATTGCTTTCGACTACTTTTCCAATTGACAGCTATTCAGTAACTCTTTCTATCTATTATTATGACTATTATTCCTATCTGGTTGATCGAGCCAAACTTGCTTCTTTACAATATTCTTTCAGTGAAAGATTAGCATTACGGACGGAGGCGGCAATTGATGAGTGGTATTAACATAGAACTGGTAAAGCCTCTTTTATTCCTGATATATCTGATACCGATCGACCTTTGGAGGCTTTTTGCATACAGGTTATCATGCAAAATGATACGTATAATTCTGTTATGGTTTATTATAGTCAGCGGTGTAACGTACTTTAGCAGCAACCATAGTCTGGACATTTTAAAGTTCAGTGTTTCAGCAGCCATGACTTACTGCTTTGTGATCAGTCCTCATTTCAGTCGTACAAAAAGAGCAAAAGAAATTGATGAATTAAGAAGAGAAAAAATAAGTGCAGTTGATGATGCTATCTTCTGTTTTTTCTACAGTATGACGTTTTTACAAATAATTAGTCCGTTATATGAGGACTATTATACCTGGGCTTTATTAAGGTGATACTTGTTTATGGTAATCTAAAAATAGGTCAGTTGGTCAATTGAAAATTCAGTCACTCAATAAAAAAAGAGTTATGAACCCGGAATTGCATGTGAGTTTGACTGGGGCGAAGTAAAGCTCAATATAGGCGGAACCGGCTATAAGCCTTATCAGATGGCCGTGTTTGCCACATCATTCTGTTATTACCGTTTTGCAAAGCTTTACAGGGCACAGGATACAACTTCATTTGAAGATTCAGAGGTGATGGACCTTATCCGGGAGATTGGTGCCGGGAAAGTCCAGACATTGATATCTGAACTGATGAAAACATCTGTACATGACCTGAGCGCTGAGAAGCTTCGCATGCTCTATCGGAAACAGACACAGGAGCCTATTACAGGAACAGACAGGCTGACCTACTTTTCATTACTTTACCTGATGCACTGCCTGCGCCATTTCGGCGACGAATTTCTTCACCTCTGGTACGCAGTCTTTCCCGTACTTTGCGCAGAGCTTTACTATGGCGGAGCCTACTATGGCGCCGTCTGATTTTGATGCCATCTCTGTCGCAGTCGCCGGGTTCGAAATTCCGAATCCCACTGCGCATGGAATATCCTTTGACTCCTTTACGAGCTTTACCATCGATGCTATATCAGTCGTGATTTCTGACCTGGTTCCGGTAACGCCGAGAGAAGATACGCAGTAGACAAATCCATCGGCATCCTTTGCGATCATTCTGATCCGATCGTGCGAAGTCGGCGCGATAAGTGAGATCAGATCTATTCCATATTTGCGGCAGACTGAAGAAAACTCTTCCTTCTCTTCAAAAGGCACGTCAGGCAGGATCAGGCCCTGCATGCCGATTTCAGCAGCTGTCTTTATGAATTTTTCCGTGCCATAATGAAATACGACGTTTGCGTAAGTCATGAAGACCATAGGTATATCACAGTTTTTACGGATTTTTTTTACCATATCAAAAATCTTGTCCGTGGTTACTCCGCCAGACAGCGCCCTGATATTCGCTCCCTGGATCACCGGTCCCTCAGCCGTAGGATCTGAGAACGGTATTCCAAGCTCGATAAGGTCTGCGCCTGCTTCCGCCATCGCGTAGACAAGCTGCTCTGTTACCTCGAGAGAAGGATCACCACTTGTGATAAATGGAATGAAAGCCTTGCCGTTTTTATTTTTAAATGCGTCTTTTACACTTGCCATATCTGCCTCCTGTATCAGTCATAAATATTCTCACCGCGGTATCTTGCGATAGCAGCCACGTCCTTGTCACCACGTCCTGAAAGAGTGACTACTATTATCTGGTCCTTACTCATAGTCGGAGCCAGCTTTTTCGCATAGGCAACTGCATGAGCACTCTCTATTGCCGGGATAACGCCTTCCACTCTTGAAAGATACTCGAAAGCATCCACTGCTTCATCATCTGTGATCGCTACATACTGTGCTCGTCCGATATCATGAAGATATGCGTGCTCCGGTCCTACACCCGGGTAGTCAAGTCCTGCGGAAATAGAATAGACTGGCGCTATCTGTCCGTACTTGTCCTGACAGAAATATGATTTCATACCGTGGAAAATACCCAGTGTTCCTGTATTCATCGTTGCTGCGGTTTCTGTAGTATCTATTCCTCTGCCTGCTGCTTCACATCCGATAAGCTTTACCGACGGATCATCTATGAAATGGTAAAATGAACCGATAGCATTTGAACCGCCTCCAACGCAGGCAAGCACCGCATCTGGAAGCCTGCCTTCTTTTTCCATGATCTGCTGCTTTATCTCTCTGGAAATGACAGACTGGAAATCTCTTACGATAGTAGGGAATGGATGCGGTCCCATGCAGCTTCCGAGCACATAGTGAGTGTCCGAAATACGGTTGGTCCATTCTCTCATAGTCTCTGAAACAGCATCCTTTAAAGTGGCGGTTCCTGTCTCGACCGGGTGTACCTTCGCGCCGAGGAGCTTCATTCTATATACATTAAGCGCCTGCCTCTCGGTATCAACCTTTCCCATGAAGACCTCGCACTCGAGTCCCATATATGCCGCAACTGTGGCCGTTGCCACACCATGCTGGCCTGCACCGGTTTCAGCGATCACACGCGTTTTTCCCATTTTTTTAGCCAGAAGGCACTGGCCTAAGGCGTTGTTTATCTTGTGAGCTCCGGTGTGATTTAAGTCCTCACGCTTCAGATATATCTTTGCGCCGCCTAAGTCCTCAGTCATATTTTTTGCGTAATAGAGGAGGGAAGGGCGGTTCGCGTAGTTGTTATACAGATCGGTCAGTTCCCTGTTGAACTCCGGATCGTTTTTATAATGGTTATAAGCGTCTTCAAGTTCTATTACGGCGTTCATCAGTGTTTCAGGAATATACTGACCGCCATGGATTCCAAATCTTCCTTTTGACATATGATCTCCTTACCTAACTATTTTCATTATCGTTCTGATCTTGTTTTCATCTTTGCAGCCGTCGGTCTCGACACCGCTTGAGATATCCACCGCCCACGGGTGGACTGTCCCGATTGCTGCCCTGAGGTTCTCTGTATTAAGGCCGCCCGCGAGAAACCAGCGTTTATCAGGACGTTCCCTTATCAGGCTCCAGTCGAAGGTCCTTCCTCCTCCTTTTCCCTGGTCAAGCAGCAGGTAGTCGGCGGAAGAGAGCAGCGCGTTCTTAAAATCTGCTTCAGAATGTATCTCAAAAGCCTTGATAACCTCTTTTCCGCTCTTACTCTGAACCTCTCTGATGTATTCCTCTGACTCGTTTCCGTGGAGCTGCGCTATATCTATGACTCCTGACTCTAGAAGTCCGATGACCTTTTCAGCTGGTTGATTCACGAATACACCAACCTTTTTTATCGTGCTGTCAAGATTTTCTGTGAGTTTTCTTACCTCTTCACCTGTTATACTTCGGTGACTTTTTGGAAAATCTATGATAAATCCTACAAAATCTGGATGATATCTGTTCACGATCTCAATGTCTTCTTTCCGCCTGAGCCCGCAGATCTTGATTTTTGTCATAACAGCTCCTGTATTATTCTAGTCAGCTTTCGTGTTTTTTATTTGTTCAAAACCCGGAAAGTTCTTTAAGTTTTGCTTTCTTGTCTTCCGCACGCATCATCGTCTCTCCGATAAGCACCGCGTCTACGCCTGATTCCTTAAGCTTCCTGACATCACAAGCTGTCTTTATTCCGCTTTCCGATACGAATACCGTATCCTTAGGGACCAGGTCTACAAGCCTTTTTGTATTACCGGTATCCACGGAAAAATCCTTCAGATTCCGGTTATTGACTCCGATAATTTTTGCCCCGCAGCTGATCGCAGTTCGGATTTCTTCTGCATTATGTGCCTCAATCAAGGCATCCATTCCAAGTTCCTCAGCTCTGGCCTTATACGCCCTGATCTGGTCTGCCGAGAGAATCGCGCAGATCAGAAGAACTGCTGAAGCTCCGAGTACCCTTGCCTTGTCTACCATGTACTCGTCCACAGTAAAGTCCTTTCTGAGTACAGGTATCTTTACAGCATCCGTAATTTCCTTCAGATACTCGTCCTTTCCCTTGAAATAGTACGGTTCCGTAAGACAGGATATAGCGGATGCCCCGGCCTTTTCGTATTCCTTCGCTATCTGAAGATACGGAAAGTCATAAGCTATGATTCCCTTTGACGGCGAGGCTTTCTTTACTTCACAGATAAAGGAAATTCCCGGCTTTTTCAGTGCTTCAAGAAATGAAGGAACTTCACCTTCTTTTGCTTTCGCATCGGCAAGATTATGCATTTTTTCTGGAGAAATCTGCTTTTTTTCTTCGGATATTCTTTCTCTTGTCTTTGCTGCTATCTCATCTAAAATATTCATGATTATCTGTTCGTCTCTTCGATAAACTGCTGCAGCTTCTCCGCTGCCTTTCCGCTGTCGATGATCTCTTCGGCCATCCTTACGCCTTCCTTCATATCTGCTGCCTTTCCGGCGATGTAGATTGCTGCTCCGGCGTTAAGACATACTGCCTGTCTCTTTGCTCCCTTGTCGCGGCCTTCGAGGATGTCTCTTGAGATCTTCGCGTTTTCCTCAGGCGTTCCGCCGAGAAGCTCGCTCTTGTCACAGGTTGTGTATCCGAAGTCCTCCGGTTTTATCTCGTATATTCCCTGCTTCGGTCCGTTTATCTCGCAGACTGCTGTAGGAGAGCTCATTGAGATCTCGTCAAGTCTGTCAAGACCATAGACTACCATGCCGCGCTTTACACCGAGATTTGAAAGCACCTTTGCAAGCGGCTCAACCAACGATTTGTCATATACGCCCATTACCTGGTAAGCGGCGCCGGCTGGGGAGGTGAGTGGTCCGAGGATATTAAAGATAGTTCTGATACCGAGCTCTTTTCTGACCGGTCCTACGAATCTCATGGCTGAATGATATCTCTGTGCGAAAAGGAAGCAGATATTTATCTTCTTCAGGATCTCGAGGTTTCTGGCCGGATCAATGTCTATTTTTACACCTAAGGCTTCAAGACAGTCAGCAGCGCCTGACTTTGAGGAAGCTGCCCTGTTGCCGTGCTTTGCTACCGGGATCCCTGCAGCTGCTATGATTATAGATGCTGTAGTAGAAATATTAAATGAGTTTGAACCATCTCCGCCGGTTCCTACGATCTCAAGCACATCCATATCATTTAAAAGCTTGGTGCCGGCGGCTCTCATGCCTTCAGCCGACGCCGTGATCTCGTCTATCGTCTCGCCCTTCATCGACATGGCTGTCAGATACGCGGCCTCCTGCACCTGGCTGGCATTGCCGCTCATGATCTCGTCCATTACCTCTCTGGCTTCCTTGTAGGTCAGATCCTGCTTGTTTACTACTTTCTTTATTGCCTCTGCTATCATTTTATGCATCCTGTCTGAAAAAATTCTCTATTATCTGTTTTCCAACATCTGTCATTACTGATTCCGGATGGAACTGTACTCCGAATACCGGAAGCTCAGTGTGCTCGACTGCCATTATTTCCTGTCTCTCATCATCCGAGACTGCTGTTATCTTCAGGCAGGCCGGAAGAGTATCTCTGTCTGCCTCAAGCGAATGATACCTCGCTGCGGAGAAGACCTCCGGCAGGCCATCGAGCAGTCTGCTTTCTCCGGTTCTTCTGATCGGCTTTTTCTTGCCGTGCATAAGCTCCTTTGCGTAGGTTATCGTGCCGCCGAAAGCTTCAACTATCGCCTGATGTCCCAGGCATACGCCCATGATCGGTATCTTTCCGCTGAAGTGTTTTATAAGCTCTATGCAGATACCCGCGTCTTCAGGTCTTCCGGGACCGGGAGAGAGCAGAAGATGAGTCGGATTCATTTTTTCCACATCCTCTACTGTACAGTCATCGTTCCTTATGACTCTGATATCCGGATTTACTGAGCCGGCCAGATGATAGAGGTTATAAGTGAAACTGTCGTAATTATCTACTAAAAGTACCATCAGATTCCTCCTTCCGCTTTCTTGACCGCGAGCACGACTGCCTTGGCCTTGTTCTGGCACTCCTGAAACTCTTTCTCCGGTACCGAGTCAGCTACGATCCCGGCACCTGAGCGGATAGTCAGCAGGTCTTTTTTCTTGTAGGCAAGTCTTATGGCTATGCAGACATCCAGGTTTCCGCTGAAATCTATATATCCTATGGCTCCGCCGTAGATTCCTCTCTGGTTGTGTTCGAGCTCCTCGATTATCTGGCAGGCCCGGAACTTCGGAGCGCCGGAGAGGGTGCCGGCCGGAAGGATCGCGTCAACCGCGTCGATCGCGTCCTTGTCGTTTCTGATCTCGCCTTCCACGGTAGATCCGATGTGCATTACCTGTGAATATTTCTGAACCTTCAGGTAGTCGGTTACTTTTACAGTGCCGAGCCTGCTTACCCTTCCGACATCGTTTCTGCCGAGATCCACCAGCATGTTGTGCTCGGAGAGCTCCTTTTCATCGGAGAGCAGATCCTTTATCAGCGCGTCGTCCTCTTCGTCCGACCTTCCGCGCGGCCTTGTTCCTGCAAGCGGGAAGCTTGAGATCTTCCCGTCCTGAAGTCTTGCCAGTGTCTCCGGCGAAGCTCCGGTAAGCTCTATATCCTCACTGGAAAAATAAAACATATACGGACTCGGGTTTGTCGTCCTTAAAACCCTGTATGTATCAAACAGATCACCCTTTGCCTTTGCAAGAAGCGGATCTGAGAGCACCACCTGAAAAATATCGCCCTCGTGGATATAATGCTTTGCCTTTTCGACCATTCCGGCATATTCTTTTTCTGAAAACATCGGCTTTATCTCAGTAAGGAGCTCTATCGGTCTGAAGCTGTAGCTTTCATCTCCGCTGAGCTGCTTTCTTATCTCGTCGATCCTTTCCTTTGCCTGCTTATATGAATTTTCCGGATCAGCCGTATCGACTCCGCTTATCAGGTAGATCTTCTGCTCATAATGGTCGAATGCGATAACGTCGTTAAAAAGCATCAGGTCCATATCCTTGAAGTCGCCGTCATCTGAAAGCTTAAGCTTCGGTTCGGCGTACCTGATATAATCATAGGAAAAATATCCGACCAGTCCGCCTGTAAAGTACGGCAGTTCTTTTAAAACAGCGCTTTTATACTTTGCAACTATCCTGCGGAGCTCTTCACCCGGATGCTTTACCTCCATCTCGACAGTCTTTAATACCTCATCACCATCCAGAGTCTTCTCGCTCAGATGTCCTTTCTGGCAGGTGATCTCTAGCTGCGGCCTGTATCCCAGGAAAGAGTAGCGGCCCCAGGTCTTATCCTGACTGGCACTTTCAAGCAGATACACATGCTTGCTGGCTGCCCTTAATTTTTTCATCGCCATGATAGGCGTCAGCTCGTCGGCATACATCTCTTCGTACACCGGGACTCGTCTGAATCCGCTGTCCAACGCGATTTCCTTGACTCTCGCTAAATCTGGTTTCACTGTCTGCTCCTTTCTTCTGTTCTTCGCTAAAAGATCCGTTCAGGGGATTCTTTCCTGCATAAAAAAACCCGTTCCTGAAGACATAAATAATGTCTTCAGGAACGAGTCTATAATTCTCTATAGTCCCGCGGTGCCATCCTGATTTACGGAGTCCCGTACGCTTAGCGAAGTACCAACATACCTCCGGCAACTGACGTATGCCCGACGTCACAGGATACTTAAGACTGAGCTGTCTCTTTCGCTGTGCCCTCAGCGGTCCATTTATGAAATCTGCCTACGGTCCTGCTCTCATCATCCAGGGCTCTCTGTGCGCGCTCGATAACCTTTATCTCCGCTTCAACGGTTTATTATTTCTTAAATTGGTTATAATATACTACTTGATCTTCAAGATTGCAAGTGTTTTTTTAAAAAACAGAAAAATTTTTTAATTTTCAGGTGTATCAGCTGTCAGAATGTACCCGCATTCTCTGTGTAGTTCGGCTGCTGGTGCTGTGCCTCATAGAGCATTCTGAGATTATCGTAATAGTCGCAGTTGGCTGTTCCCAGATACGGATTTACATATAATAAGCCCAGGATTCCGAAGGTGCATGCCGACAGAAGGAACCAGCCGATAAAGGAAAGCAGATATACGAAGTATTCCCACTTATGGCCTTTCATCATATCATCTGAAAGCTGTCTGGCCTGAGTGCCTGTCATCTGCGGATGATCCGCCAGGATATAAGGAACCATTATCCAGCAGAATGACTTGTAAATGGCCGGAATGCAGCAGATAATCGTGAGGATGATAACCAGAACCACAATGCCACCCACGGCTATATCGTATGTCATTCTTGGGAAACCAAAATTCATCCCGAAATTAAAATATCTCAGGATATTGATTGAAACACCCGTTACAGCAAAGTAGACTCCTACTGGGATCACTGCTATAAGGCTCCACAGAAAAATAAAAAGATTCGTCGTGAAGCTGGCTCCAAAAATATTACCGAAATAATTGAAAACATCAAACATGTTCCCAAGATTGTAATTTTTATTTCTGACAATGCCTATTATCAGGTAATAAGCTCCGATATATAAAACAGGCGCAAAGATTGCTTCGAAGATTAATCCGATATATGGAATGCAGCCTATACCGAACGCGATCAGTCCCGGAATGATCGTTGCAGCCAGCAGGATACCATATCTGGCTTTAATAAAGGTTTTTGCCTCATTCTTAAGGATTGGCCTGTTTAAAACACTGTTGATGAATATCGGCTGTCTCTGGACCGGAGGCGGCGTCTGCTGCCAGCCATAATTGTTATTATTCCAGTTGTTATTGTTATTGTTATTGTTATTCCAGCCGTTATTATTCCAGTTATTTCCGTTCTGCTGGTTGTTGTTCCAGCTGTTGCCGTTTGACTGGTTGTTCCAGCTGTTTCCGTTCGACTGGTTATTCCAGCCTCCGTTCTGCTGGTTATTCCAGTTATTTCCGCTCTGCTGATTATTATCCTGGCTGTTAAATGTCTGCTGATTATTATCCTGACTGTTAAATGTCTGCTGGTTATTATCCTGACTGTTAAATGTCTGCTGGTTATTATCCTGGCTGTTAAATGTCTGCTGGTTATTATCCGTGCTGTCACCTGTCTGCTGGCCATTGTTCCAGCCGGCATTATCAGCGCTGTTTTCATCGTTTTGGTTATTGTTAAAACCATCCCCGTTGTTGTAATCCATAAAAAACCTCCTTTAGTTTTTTATAGTTTATCAGATAATTCTTTTCTTGTCACCTGTTTATTTATAGCTGTTACTTTTTTTATTCTGCAAAAAATAAATACGATAGATAAAAAAAATCCAGACTGGAAAGTCTGGATCAATAAGAGAGGCGCCACTCGGATTTGAACCGGGGATAGAGGTGTTGCAGACCTTTGCCTTACCACTTGGCTATGGCGCCATAAACGGAGAAGGAGGGATTTGAACCCTCGCGCCGGTTTCCCGACCTATACCCTTAGCAGGGGCACCTCTTCGGCCTCTTGAGTACTTCTCCATAAGCATTTTTGAAAAAATGCCCTTTACCAAGGCACGTGAAATCTTCTCTCTGCTCTCAACGTGCTTTTCTATTTTACTAAATTTCAGAAGTTTTGTCAACGAATTTTTTTATTTTTTAAATTCCGTTGTTACTATTCTCGGCACCTCCCCGATCGGACCACAGAAGCATGCCGTGAATAGTAACCAGAGGATCATTTCCTGTACTCTGCCTGTGCTGTGGCATACAGATTGCTGCCGTGATCATCGGCTACGACTATGACTGGAAAATCCTCTACTGTGATGAGTCTTATGGCTTCTGCTCCCAGATCCTCGTAGGCTATGACCTCAGACTTCTTTATGCACTTGGAGAGCAATGCTCCTGCTCCTCCTATAGCAGCGAAGTAGACTGCATGATTTCTTTTTACAGCATCGAGGACTTCAGCAGTGCGCTTGCCCTTGCCAACCATGGCTTTCTCTCCTAAGTCCAGAAGGGTAGGAGCGTATTTATCCATTCTGCTGGCTGTCGTAGGTCCGGCTGAACCGATCGGACGGCCCTCCCTTGCCGGAGATGGTCCCATATAGTATATAGTGCAGTCCTTTAAGTCAATCGGAAGCTTTTCATTTTTTTCAATAAGCTCCATCAGACGCTTGTGCGCAGCGTCGCGGGCTACATACATCTGTCCGCTCAGATAAACGAAATCTCCGGCATGAAGTGAATCAGCCTTTTCTGCTGTGACTGGCAGCTCCATATGTATTTCCATCTCAGACCTCCCTTACTATGTGACGGTTTACATGACAGCAGATATTCACAGCGACCGGAAGTCCGGCTATGTGAGTAGGGTAGGTGTTTACATTGACAGCGAGAGCTGTAACTGTCCCGCCAAGGCCTGCTGGCCCGATACCCAGGTTGTTTATTTTTTCAAGCATCTCTTTCTCGAGATCAGCTGCCCAGTCTACATCTGAGTGAACTCCGACCTCACGCGTCAGGGCTTCCTTTGCCATCTCGGCGCATTTCTCGAAATCTCCGCCGATCCCTACACCGACTACCATCGGAGGGCAGGCGTTCGGGCCGGCGTCATTTACTGCGGTAAGGACAGCTTCTTTTACTCCATCTATACCCTGAGCCGGTTTAAGCATAAAGACACGGCTCATATTCTCACTGCCGAAGCCCTTCGGAGCGACCTTGATGAGGATCCTGTCACCAGGAACTATTTTTTCATGGATGATGGCAGGAGTGTTATCTCCTGTGTTTTTCCTGATGATCGGATCTGATACCACTGATTTCCTCAGGTATCCATCTGTGTAGCCTTCTCGGACTCCTTCATTTATGGCATCCTCGAGATTTCCGCCTGTCAGGTGAACATCCTGACCGATCTCCAGAAAAACTACAGCCATTCCGGTATCCTGACAAATAGGAATCTTATCAGATTTCGCAATGTCAAGATTTTTCTGAAGCTGGCCTAAAATCTGTTTTCCAAGCGGAGACTCCTCTTTTTCATGAGCCTCTGAAAGAACCTTCTTCATGTCAGAGGAAAGCTCATAGTTTACTGAGATGCACATCTCGCGGATGTTTTTTGTAATCTCACTTACATCTACTTCTCGTACCATTTGACCTTCTTTTCCCAACAAAGGACTTTTTGTTTTCGCGGATCAGTCGTCCTTTTTGTCCTTATCCGCTCTGTCTAAGAGTCTGCTTATATCCTTCTTTTCTTTTTCTTCATTGTCATCTGAATCTGATGCAGATTCATTTACTGATGATTCTTCATTCGAGGAATCATCTCCGTCTGTTTTTAAAGCTTCTTCCTTTGCGGCTTCTTCAGCTTCCTCCTCGAGATAGTCGCGGCGTACCTTCGCTATCGAGGCTACCTTTTCATCAGGCTTTAAGTCTATAAGCTTTACGCCTGTGCCGTATCTCGACTGAAGCGTAGTCTCACCGACCTTGATTCTTATGATCGTGCCGCTGGTGTTGATGATCATTACCTCATCGTTCTGATTTACGACCTTGACTCCTACCAGGTATCCGGTACGTTCTGAAACGCTGTAGCACTTATTTCCCTTTATTCCTCTGTTCTTTACAGGGAACTCCGAGAGGAGAGTGCACTTTCCAAGTCCCTTTTCAGAAACGATAAGAGCTGAATCTCCCTGAGAAGCAAGCTGCATCGCGATTATCTCATCGCCGGCTGAAAGATTCATTCCTCTGACTCCGGTTGCAGTTCTTCCCATCGGCCTTACATCTGTAGCCTTAAAGCGGCAGGACTGTCCGAATCTGGTGAACAGAAGGATTTCATCTTTGTCTGTTACCTTCTTTACGGTGATAAGCTCATCGCCATCCTTGAGGTTTACCGCGATAAGGCCGTTTTTATTGATATTTTCAAATTCGCCTACCCTGGTCTTCTTGACAGTTCCTGTCTTTGTGACCATAAACAGGTACTCATTTTCCTCGACATTTTCATCACGAAGGGCGATCGTAGAAGTGATCTTCTCATCGCCGGCGAGCTGGATCAGGTTTACGATGGCTGTTCCTCTCGCTGTTCTCGAAGCCTCAGGTATCTTATAGGCCTTGAGTCTGAATACACGGCCTCTGTTCGTAAAGAAAAGCAGGCTGTGATGATTTGTCGTCATCATAAGCTCTTTTATGTAATCGTCATCTAAGAGCTCCGTTCCCTTGATTCCCTTTCCTCCGCGGTTCTGAGCCTTGAAGTTCTCTATGCTCATCCGCTTGATATAGCCTAAATTCGTAAAGGTGATGACTGTATTATCATCAGGGATCAGATCCTCGTCATCGAGCTCATCGTCACCGCCGGCAACTATTCTGGTACGTCTGTCATCGCCATACTTATCCTTGTAAACGAGGATTTCTGTCTTTATGACTCCGAGAAGAACCTTCTCATCACCAAGGATTGCCTGGTATTCTTTTATTTTTTCCTCAAGACTCTTGTACTCGTCCTCAAGCTTCTGTCTTTCGAGTCCTGTCAGGGCACGGAGTCTCATCTCGACGATGTTCGATGCCTGGATGTCATCGAGTCCGAACCTGTCCATGAGAGCTGTCTTTGCTGTCGCTACATCCTTTGATGCTCTGATGATGGAAATTACCTCATCGATATAATCGAGAGCCTTAAGAAGTCCTTCGAGGATATGTGCTCTCTCCTGAGCCTTATTTAAATCGTACTTTGTACGTCTGGTAACTACCTCTTCCTGGAAGGAAAGATAATTGTCAAGAAGCTCCTTGAGATTCAGGATCTTCGGCTGATTATCAACAAGTGCGAGCATTATGGCTCCGTAGGTCTCCTGGAGCTGGGTATGCTTGTACAGCTGGTTCAGCATGATCTGTGGGTTTACGTCTTTTCTGAGCTCGATTGCGACTCTCATTCCCTCACGGCTGGTCTCGTCGCGGAGGGCAGTGATGCCGTCGAGCTTTTTTGTCTTTACGAGGTCAGCGATATTTTCAATAAGGCGGGCCTTGGTCACATAGTACGGCAGCTCTGTGATAACGATCCTGTTCTTGCCGTTCGCCATCGGCTCGATATCTGTGATACCACGGACTCTTATTTTTCCGCGGCCGGTTCTGTAGGTCTCGTTTATTCCCTTATGTCCGAGGATCTCTGCTCCTGTCGGAAAATCAGGTCCCTTTATGATCGTCATAAGCTCATCGATAGAGGTGTCGCGGTCCTCGTTTACTTTGTTATCGATGATTCTTACCACTGCGTCGATAACCTCGCGGAGGTTATGCGGCGGTATATTCGTAGCCATGCCGACTGCGATACCCTGCGCACCGTTCACAAGAAGGTTCGGGTATCTCGATGGCAGAACTACAGGCTCTTTCTCTGTCTCATCATAGTTCGGGATAAAATCCACGGTATCCTTGCCGATATCCTGTATCATCGCCAGAGAGATCTTTGAAAGACGGGCCTCTGTGTAACGCATGGCTGCCGGACTGTCTCCATCGACTGATCCGAAATTTCCGTGGCCGTCCACCAGCGGATATCTCGTATTCCAGTCCTGCGCCAGGTTTACCAGGGCTCCGTAGATAGATGAATCTCCATGAGGGTGATATTTACCCATGGTATCACCGACGATACGGGCGCACTTTCTGTGAGGCTTGTCCGGATAGTTGTTCATCTCACTCATAGAGTAAAGGATACGCCGCTGTACCGGTTTCAGACCGTCGCGCACATCCGGAAGAGCTCTCGATACGATAACACTCATCGAATAGTCGAGATACGAGGACTCCATTGTTTTCTTTAAGTCGACTTCTCTTATATTGTCAAAAATCTTGTCATCCATATTTGTTCCTTATCAGACATCGAGGTTTTCTACCTTTTTGGCGTTCTCAATGATAAATTCACGCCTTGGCTCTACCTCATCTCCCATCAGGGTAGAGAATACATTGTCGATCTCGGAGAGATCGTCGTCGTCCATATTTACCCGCTTTAAAACCCTGCGCTCCGGATCCATTGTAGTCTCCCAGAGCTGGTCGGCATCCATCTCACCAAGTCCCTTGTAACGCTGGACCTTGTTCTTATCGTCACGGCCGATCTCGTTCATTATCTGATTCAGCTGGTCGTCGTTGTAAGCGTACCAGACCTTCTTGTTCCTCTCGACCTTGTAGAGAGGAGGCATAGCCAGATATACATAGCCCTGCTTTATAAGCTCAGGCATGAATCTGTAGATAAAGGTCAGCATCAGCGTCGCGATGTGAGCTCCGTCGACATCGGCATCAGTCATTATAATAATCTTATGATATCTGAGCTTTGTAATATCGAAATCATCAAGGATTCCGGTACCAAAAGCCGTGATCATGGCTTTTATCTCTTTATTGCTGTAAATTCTGTCCTCGCGTGCCTTTTCAACATTCAGGATCTTGCCGCGGAGCGGAAGAATAGCCTGGGTTGCGCGGCTTCTTGCTGTCTTTGCTGAACCGCCGGCGGAATCTCCCTCAACTATGAAGATCTCACAGTGAGAAGGATCCTTGTCAGTACAGTCGGCAAGCTTTCCAGGAAGAGATGTCGAGTCAAGAGCTGTCTTTCTTCTGGTCAGATCTCTGGCCTTTCTTGCGGCCTCGCGTGCTCTCTGAGCGAGAAGCGATTTCTCACAGATGATCTTTGCTACCTGCGGATGCTGCTCGAGGAAATATGTAAGCTGCTCACTTACAACTGAATCTACAGCTGTCTTTGCTTCGCTGTTTCCGAGCTTCTGCTTGGTCTGTCCCTCGAACTGCGGCTCCTCGATCTTGATGCTTATGATTGCTGTGAGACCTTCACGGATATCATCACCTGTAAGAGGCGGATCATTTTCCTTTATCAGCTTGTTATCCTGAGCGTATTTGTTAAAGGTACGGGTTACAGCGCTCTTAAAGCCAGCCACATGCGTTCCGCCCTCAGGTGTAATGATGTTATTTACAAAGCTGTAGGACGAATCGTTGAATGAGTCATTGTGCTGCATCGCAACCTCAACTAAAACTCCGTTCTTCTGTCCCTCGCAGTAGATGACCTCAGGATAGAGCGGCTGCTTGCCCTTGTTCAGATACTCAACGAACTCCTTTATTCCACCCTCATAGTGGAAAACTATCTGCTTATCCTCTTCTCCTCTGTGGTCTGTCAGTGAGATCTTCAGAGCCTTTGTCAGGAAAGCTGTCTCTCTGAGACGGACCTTAAGCGTATCAAAGTCAAATTCCGTCTCTTCAAAAATAGTCTCATCCGGCTTAAAGGTAACTTTGGTTCCTGTATTATCAGGCTCGCATTCGCCTGTTACTTCAAGAGGAGTAACAGTTTTACCCTTCTCATAGCGCTGCCTGTAGACCTTTCCGTCACGGCGGACCTCAACCTCGAGCCAGTCGGAGAGCGCGTTTACAACAGAAGCGCCTACTCCATGCAGACCTCCGGAAACCTTGTATCCGCCGCCGCCGAATTTTCCGCCTGCGTGCAGCACTGTAAAAACGACCTCAACCGCCGGCTTTCCAGCCTTATGGTTGATGTCTACAGGAATGCCGCGGCCGTCATCCGTGACAGTTATCGTATCTCCCTTGTTGATTTCCACCTGTATATGGTGGCAGTATCCTGCCAGTGCCTCATCTACCGAGTTATCCACTATCTCATATACGAGATGGTGAAGTCCCTTGACAGATGTGGAACCTATGTACATTCCAGGTCTTTTTCTTACGGCTTCGAGTCCTTCAAGAATCTGGATCTGATCTCCGCCATATTCGTGTTCAACCATTTATTATAACTCCATTCTTTACTTCAAAAACCTTATTCACGTGATACTGGTTCTTTACAAAATCGTCAAGTCCTGTGCACGTGATAAGAGTCTGTGTATCTGAAAGGCTTTTTAAAAGGTCCTTCTGTCTGTTACTGTCAAGCTCTGAAAGCACATCATCAAGAAGAAGCACCGGTTTTTCTCCGGTCTCTTTTTCCATCATCGTGACTTCAGACAGCTTAAGGGACAGGGCAGCAGTACGCTGCTGGCCCTGCGAGCCGAATTTTCTCAGGTCAGCACCACCCAGGTCAAATCTCAGGTCGTCTCTGTGCGGTCCCTTTGTAGTAGAACCAAGCCTCATATCATTATCATAGGCAAAATCAAGCGCTTCGCGCATTCCCTCAGCCGTGACATTCTTCTCGTACGTAAGCTCCACGTCTTCCCTGTCATCAGAGATCTGCCTGTGAAGCTCCCTTACCAGAGGTGCTATGGTCTCTACGAACTCTTCCCGCCGTTTAATTATCTTTGAACCATATTCCGCAAGCTTATCATCCCAGACAGGAAGAGTATCAAGAAGCTTTTTATTATAAAAAATATCCTTCAGCAGCTTATTTCTCTGGTTTAAAGTCCTGTTGTATTCGGTAAGATTATATAAATACACTCTGTCTATCTGGCACAGCTCCATATCAATAAATCGCCGTCTCTTTTCAGGTCCGCTCTTTATGATAGACAGATCCTCAGGCGAGAAAAATATAATATTCAGGATTCCGAAGAGGTCTGACGATTTCTTTATCGGAACCTTGTTTATTGCTATGCCCTTGGAATGGTTATTTTTCAAATGGATATCAATACGGTATTCATTTGAATTTTTTTCAACAATAGTTCTTATATGTGCTTCCTGTTCACCAAACCGTATCATCTCCTTATCCCTGCTTCCTCTGTGTGAACGGCTGGTACCGCTTACACAGATGGCCTCAAGGATATTCGTCTTACCCTGGGCATTGTCGCCGTAAATGATATTTGTCGAAGGATCAAAATCTATCGAAAGCCTCTCGTAATTTCTAAAATTCATCAGCTCAAGCGACTTTACTATCATCTGACTATCTCAATCTCTTCTCCATTGAAGCTGACTCTGTCTCCATCGTAGAGTTTGCGGCCGCGGCGGGTATCTGTCTCGCCGTTTACTTCGACCTCTCCATTCTGTATCACTTCCTTGGCTTCAACTCCGGAACCGACGAGGCCGGCTTTTTTCAAGGCCTGGCCAAGCTTTATAAATTCATCTGTTTCTCTAATCTGAACTTTCATTTTTATCTCTGATTTGAAAAATTAACCGGAAGAACTATGTAATTATAGGATTCAGCATCGTCCTTGATAAACGCTGGTGATTTCGCGTCCATCATATAAATGCTTACCTCTTCATCATCTATGACTCTTAAAGCGTCTAAAAGGAATCTTGGGTTAAATCCTATCATCAGGTCATTTCCCTCCTTAAGCACCTGAATATCCTCTTTCATGGTACCAAAGGCGGAGTTTCCCATCAATTCGATCTTACTGTCGACGATATTTAAAATAATAGGCTTCTTTTCGCCCTCTTTTACAAGAAGGGTGGCACGGTTAATACTATCTACGATCTCACGCCTGTTTACTACCACCTTGGTATTGAACTGGAAGCGGATCATCTGCTCATAGTTAAAATACTGTCCTTCGATCAGGCGCACGACCATTGTAGTATTTTCGATATCTACTATCATCTGGTTATCGGTAAAGTAGATATAGGCCTTATCGTTTAATTCACTTGAAAGGTTTTTATTTATTTCGTTTAATGACTTTCCAGGAATAATCACGCTGTGATCAGGGTAAGACTGCTTTAATTCGATCTTCCTCACTGAAATACGGTGTCCGTCGAGAGCTGCCATTTTCATGATGTTTCCATGAATCTCCATGCAGACGCCTGTCATCATCTTGTTTGCTTCGTTGACTGCCGCAGCAAATGAGGTCTGGGTAATGATATTTTTAAAGGACAGCTGTGAAATCTCTACCGGCTCGTCTATTTTTAAAATAGGCAGCTTTGGAAAATCCTGCCCGGACTTTCCTATGATCTTGTATTCGGCCTTGCCACACTTTATCACTGTGTGGAACTGCTCGTCACTCTCTATATAGACTGTTTCAGGCGGAAGATTTCTGACCACATCTGAAAAGAGCTTTGCATCCAGTGCCACAAAGCCTTCCTCTTCAACATTACTTTCTGATACTACACTCTCGATTCCGAGATCCATATTACTGGCGGTAAGCTTTAACGAACCCTCTGTAGTGTTTAAAAGGATACATTCGAGTATAGGCATCGTCGTTTTGCCAGGTACAGCTTTGGATACGATATTTACACTGTTCTGAAGTGCTGATTGTGTACATGAGATCTTCATTAAGGTTTATAACTCCTTTCAGCAGTCCTTTAAGATCTTGCGAAGCATTTTGTAACAATAATAATTATATAAATAATAATCTTCTTATTATTATAGGCTGTGGATTAGTTGATAAGTCTGTGAATAGGCTTATTTCCTGTCTTCCTTGTAATTTATTTAAAAAATTTTACTGTTCGTCAGCTGTGAAACTGTCTTGACAGAATGTGTATATTCTGCCTTTAATCCGGTTTTATTTTTTTAATTATGCTGTCAATCTGTTTTTTATACTCTTCATTGCGTTTATATTCGTCGGCAACCTTGTTGGCACCGTGGATAATTGTCGAATGGTCGCGTCCTCCGAGGAGTTTGCCGATCGACTCAAGTGGATTACTTGTTAATTCACGGCAGAGATACATGGCTATCTGCCTCGGCTCGGTGATATTTTTACTCTTGTTCTTCGATATCATCTGGTCGACAGTGATTCCATAGGATTCAGCTACGACCTCAACGATAAGCTGCGGCGTGATCTCTCTTGGCTTTTCCGGAGCTATGATATTCGCGAGCTCCTGTTGTGCTATATCAAGGGTGATGTCCGTATGCTCGATATTTGAATAAGCGATAAGCTTGTTTAAGGCACCCTCTATCTCACGGATATTTGTCTTAATGTTTGTCGCTATATAGTTTAATATATCGTCGTCTAACTGTATGTGATCCTCTTCAACCTTTTTACGAAGAATGGCCATTCGTGTCTCATAATCCGGGTAACCGATGTCGGCCATAAGTCCCCATTCAAATCTCGAACGGATCCTTGCCTCAAGAGTTTCCATCTCCTTTGGAGGACGGTCTGAGGTAAGAACTATCTGTTTTCCCGCAGAGTGGAGAGCGTTGAAGGTGTGGAAAAATTCCTCCTGTGTAGATTCCTTTCCTATGATAAACTGGATATCATCAATCATCAGGACGTCGACCTTGCGGTATTTTTCGCGGAATTTTCCCATGGTAGAGGTATTATTTGTACTTCTGATCGATTCAATGACTTCATTTACGAAATCCTCTGATGTCACATATAAAACCTTTTTATTCGGGTTATTCTGAAGTATAAAATTACCGATTGCCTGGATCAGATGGGTTTTGCCAAGTCCAGGTCCTCCATATATATAGAGGGGATTATAGGTCTCACCAGGAGTCTCAGCCACTGCAAGCGCGGCGGACTGCGCAAACCTGTTGTTATTTCCTACGACAAAGGTGTCAAAGGTATATTTTTCACGTAAATTCGATGAGGCATAGTTAGGGGTTGATGAAAGATTTACCGTCTGCTTTTTATCAGGCTTGGTGTCCTTTGCCAGAATGAACCTGATATCGTATTCTTTTCCTGTAAACTCCGCTATTTTGGTAGCTATTGGTTTCTCATACTTCTTTGAGATGTAGTTGATAGCCATTTCATCAGTTTCGTCTGAAGCTACAAGTGTTATTATATTATCCTCAACAGAGTAGATTTTCAGCGGGAGAAGCCAGGTGTTGAAAGAGACGTCATTTATCTCAAAGTCTTCCTTTACTCCTTGAAGTATTTGATTCCATTTTTCCTGCAGATCACTCATCAGCGATTCCTCGTTTGCTTTTCTTTTTATATAGGAAGAAACTTTTTTCAATAAATATCAGCTTGAAAAAAATAATCTTCAAAAGGTTAGAAAAAACCAATCTCTATTTTATCTAAAATTCGTCAAAACTTCAACCTTTTCTGACATATTTGTAAGTTTTATTTAAAAAATGTTCAAGTTATCCACAGTCTTCAACTCTTTTATTTATAAGGAAATGTTGATGATTTTCACATCAAAAACAGGAGTTTTCCACAAAATTATCCACAGTGTGTTGATAACTAAATGTGGTAGTGGCGGTTT
Organism: Candidatus Weimeria sp.; assembly: GCA_051878915.1. Classification (GTDB taxonomy): domain Bacteria; phylum Bacillota; class Clostridia; order Lachnospirales; family Lachnospiraceae; genus Weimeria. The sequence continues at coordinate 8,136 of JBJELA010000344.1, read as the reverse complement.
TGTATCTTGTGCTTGACAAGTTTGATATTTTTGCTACAATTATAGTCGTTGTTTTGTCCGTTTTTGTTATTTTTAAATGGATTATTATTTTTTTCTATATAAAGGAGGTGCTTCTACTATGAAGATGACTTTTCAGCCAAAGAAACGTCAGAGATCGAAGGTTCATGGTTTTCGTTCAAGAATGAGTTCAAAGGGCGGTCGTAAGGTTCTTGCAGCTAGGCGTGCTAAGGGCAGAAAGACACTCACCGCTTAAACTACAGGCCACGCTTTGTGGCCTTTTATTTTTATGAAGTTTACTGACTCACTTAAGAAAAATGCAGATTTCAGAAGGGTGTACAGAAAAGGCAGATCCAGGTCAGACCAGCTTCTGGTCCTCTATGTATTACCTAATGATCGTGATATTAACAGACTTGGTATTTCTGTGAGCAAGAAGGTTGGAAACAGCGTAGTAAGGCATCATCTGTGTCGTCTTATAAGAGAATCCTACAGACTTCATGAGGATTCTTATCCATTGGGTTATGATCTGGTAACTGTTGTTCGTACTGGCGCGAAGGATGCTGATTTTCATCAGATCGAGGCTTCACTTCTTTCTCTTCTCAAGTACCACGGCCTTTTAGAATAGTTATGGCAAAGAAATTTTTGATTTTTCTTATTAAATTTTACAGGAAATACATTTCTCCGTTTAAGACGACGAAATGCCCTTATTATCCTACCTGCTCTACCTACGGTCTTGAGGCTGTGGAAAAGTATGGCGCTTTAAAGGGCGGAGCGCTCGCTTTATGGAGGATCATCAGGTGTAATCCGTTCTCACATGGCGGTTACGATCCTGTCCCTTGATTGGAGGATTATTTTGCCGGCAATTTTTTTAACTGCTTATAATGGTACCTTTATTGGTCCTATAGCTCGTGGCCTTGGCTGGATAATGGATAAGATTTACTATCTTATCTATTCTATCTGTGGAATTCATGGTGGAGCGATTTCAATCGCCATTATCCTTTTTACAATTATCATCTACATGGCTCTTCTGCCTCTTACATACAAGCAGCAGAAGTTTTCAATGCTCACCCGTAAGATGCAGCCGGAGATGCAGGCCATCCAGAAGAAGTACAAGGGTAAAACTGATCAGGCTTCCATGCAGGCTATGCAGGAAGAAACCTCAGCTCTCTATGATAAGTACGGTATTTCTCCAATGGGAAGCTGTATCCAGCTTCTTATTCAGATGCCTATCCTCTTTGCCCTCTACCGTGTATTTTACAATATTCCTGCTTACTTAGGCAGTGTAAAGGGTATTTTTTCAGGACTTGTAAAGGGCATCGTTGGTACAAAGGGCTTTGAAAAATTATTGAATCCGCTTGTTACGACTGCTCATATGTCAAACATCGACTTTACTGCGGGTTCATCTACAGCTATAAAAAATCACGTTATCGATGTACTTTATAAGCTGCCTGACAGTGGATGGAATACTTTAAAAACTGATTTTCCTTCGCTGTCTTCACAGATTGAGGCTACTCACAGAAGTCTTTCACAGGTTAACTACTTTGGAAACCTGAATATTTCTGATACTCCGTGGAACCTTATCATGTCAGGTATCCGTGGAGCCGGAATCGGTCTTACTATTGGAGCTATCCTTATTCCTGTAGTAGCTTATCTGACTCAGTATCTGAACATGATGCTTACACCTACATCAAGTGATGGTAATGATCAGATGGCTCGTCAGATGAAGATGATGAACACACTGATGCCTCTGATGACATTGTTCATCTCATTTACGACTCCTGTAGGTCTTTCACTTTACTGGATCGCCGGTGCTGTTATCAGATCCATTCAGCAGGTTCTTTTAAACAGACATTTCGAGCGGATCAATCTTGATGACATCATTGAGAAAAATAAGGAAAAGGCCGCTAAGAAGGCCGAAAAGCGTGGCATCAGACGTGAGCAGATGATGCAGTACGCAAATATGAGTACCAGAAATCTTTCTTCCAAGGCTACTATTTCTGAAAACAAGGAAGAGGATCTGAACAAGGCCAGAGAGGCTTCTTCAAAGGCCCGAAAGGGTTCTATGACTTCCAAGGCAAACCTGGTTAAAGATTTTAATGAGAGAAATTCAAAAAAATAGGAGGGCATTTAAATGGAAGAGTTCAAGGAATATACCGGGAAAACGGTAGAGGATGCGCTTACCGCCGCATCTGTTGAATTGGGGGTTCCATCTGATGAAATCGAGTACGATATCCTTGAGAAGGGTTCTACAGGTGGTCTTTTCGGTATAGGTGCAAAGGATGCCGTGATCAATGCCAGAAAGAAGCCTACCTCATGTGAGGATGTGGCTCGTAATTTTCTTGATGATGTATTTGAAAAAATGGGCCTCGATGTAAATCTGGAGATGCTTTATAACGACGAGGAAAATTCACTTTCGATTAATTTGTCCGGCGACAAGATGGGTATACTTATCGGTAAGCGTGGCCAGACTCTTGACAGCCTTCAGTATCTGACAAACCTTGTGGTTAATAAAGGTTCAGATGATTTCATCCGTGTAAGAATGGATACTGAGGATTACAGACACAGACGTGAGGAAACTCTTGAGAATCTCGCGAGAAATGTTGCCTCGAGAGTAAGACGTTCACGCAGATCTGTTTCTCTTGAGCCTATGAATCCTTATGAGAGAAGAATCATTCATTCTGTTCTTCAGGATATGGATCATATATCTACTCATTCTGAGGGTGAGGAGCCTTACAGACATGTAGTTATTGATTATGTCCGCTCATAATTTTTTGTTTCTACTGAGTTTTATGCCTGTTTCCTGTATGGTAACAGGCTTTTGTTTTATATTTAGATTGTTCATATCCTTGTTTATTTATTGTGATGATTAGTGAATTCGATACAATAGCAGCTATCTCAACCCCGCTTTCTGCCTCAGGTATAGGCATTATCAGAGTTAGTGGAGATCAGTCTGCAAAGCTTGTGGATAAAATTTTTTCAGGAAAAAAGCATCTGTATGAGTATGACGCTAATACGATAAATTATGGTCATATCGTGGATGGCTCAGGGCAGGCAGTTGATGAGGTTCTTGTCTCTGTTTTTAAGGCTCCTCACAGCTATACCGGTGAGAATTCTGTCGAGATCAACTGTCATGGCGGGATTTATGTACTTAGAAAAGTATTATCCCTTGTCTATGATACCGGGATCCGTCCGGCTCAGCCAGGTGAATTTTCTAAGAGAGCTTTTTTAAATGGCAGAATGGACCTCTCTGAAGCATCCTCTGTTATGGACCTTATTTCATCCGGCAGTGAAGCCTCCTATAAAAATTCACTGCGTCAGCTTTCAGGTTTTCTCTCTAAGAAGATTAAAAATTTACGCGCTGAGATAATTCACGAGGCTGCCTTTGTAGAGGCGGCGCTTGATGATCCTGAGCACTATGATCTCGATGGCTTTGACTCTAAGCTTTCTGTTTATCTGAACAGATGGTGTTCTGAGATCAAAGAGCTTATCGATTCGTATCACCAGGGAAGCCTTATTAAGGATGGAATAAACACCGTTATCTCCGGACGTCCTAATGTGGGAAAGTCTTCGTTACTTAATTTTCTTTCTGGACATGATAAAGCTATAGTTACTGATATTCCCGGAACTACAAGAGATATGATCGAGGACAGGGTAGTTCTTGGAGATATTGTTTTAAATCTGGTGGATACCGCCGGTATCAGAGCTACTTCCGATACTGTGGAATCTATCGGAGTCGAGAAGGCAATTCAGGCACAGTCAGACGCGGAGTTAAACCTCTATTTAGTTGATTCATCTGTTCAACTGACTCAGGATGATATAAAATATCTCTGTGGGTTTGACGCGTTGTCTGCTATCGTTCTTTTGAATAAGTCGGATCTTGAATCTGTTGTTAATTCTGATGATATTCACCACTTCTTTAGCGGACATGTGGTTGAATTTTCCACTAAGACCGGTGAAGGTCTGGATGAACTTAAGGCCTGTGTTTCCGAACTTTTCTTCAATGGAGGTCTGGATAAGGACAGGTTTTACATTACCTCCGAACAGAATTATAATGATTTAAAGGAGGCTCTTAATTCACTTGATCTCGTTAAGCATTCTATCGCGAATGGCCTTTCAGAGGATTTTTTCACTGGAGATCTGTATGATGCCTATCGTTCTCTTGGCTATATAATCGGGGAAGAAGTTGAAGAAGATCTCGTCAATAAGGTTTTTTCTGATTTTTGTATGGGTAAGTAAAATGAGTCAGATAGTTGAAAATTATGATGTAGTTGTAGTTGGTGCCGGTCATGCCGGATGCGAGGCTGCTCTGGCTTCTGCAAGGATGGGGCTTAAGACTATTATTTTTACAGTGAGTATGGATTCAGTCGCTTTTATGCCTTGCAATCCACATATCGGCGGCTCTTCAAAGGGACATCTGGTCCGTGAGATAGACGCATTGGGCGGCGAAATGGCTAAGAATATCGACAAGACCTTTATCCAGTCCAAAATGCTCAATTCAAGCAAAGGTCCTGCAGTTCATTCTCTCAGATGTCAGGCTGACAAGCTTGCCTATTCGATTGAGATGAGAAAGGTTCTTCAGTCTACTCCGAATCTGGTTCTTCGTCAGGCTGAGGTCTGCGACCTGATTATAGAAAATGGAGAGATAAAAGGTGTAAAGACTATTTCCGGCGCGACATATTTTTCAAAGGCTGTTGTTCTGTGCACTGGTACTTATCTGAATGCCAGATGTCTTTACGGCAGCGTCATAGAATACACTGGTCCCAATGGTCTTAAGGCTGCTACTCATCTGAGTGATTCACTTCGCGCTAATAATGTCAAGCTTCTCCGCTTTAAAACTGGGACTCCGGCTAGAATTGACAGACGTTCAATTGATTTTTCAAAGATGACAGAGCAGTTTGGAGATCCAGTTATTACGCCTTTTTCTTTTACGAATGACAGAAGAAGCATCCAGAAGCCGCAGGTTTCCTGCTTTCTGACCTATACTAACGAGCATACTCATGATATCATCAGGGCTCACCTCGATGAGAGTCCTATTTATGCCGGTGTAATTGAGGGTACTGGCCCTAGATATTGCCCTTCTCTTGAAGATAAAGTGGTAAAATTCAGCGAAAAGAAAAGACATCAGCTGTTTATCGAGCCTGAAGGTCTGATGACAAATGAGATGTATGTGAGCGGCGCTTCATCTTCAATGCCTGAGGCTGTCCAGTATGAATTCTATCATTCTATTGCCGGGTTAGAGCATTGTGATATCGTAAGAAACGCGTATGCCATAGAGTATGACTGTCTTGCTTCTCATCAGCTCAAGGCATCCCTTGAATTCAAGGCTGTTTCCGGTCTTTTTTCCGGCGGCCAGTTTAATGGCAGCAGCGGATATGAGGAGGCAGCTGCACAGGGACTCATTGCTGGTATTAACGCTGCCCGGTTTGTTCAGAAGAAGGATCCGATCATTCTGTCCAGGTCGGATGGTTATATAGGTGTTCTTATAGATGATCTCGTAACTAAGGAACTTACAGAACCTTACCGAATGATGACTTCCAGAGCGGAATATCGTCTCCTTTTACGCCAGGATAACGCGGATATCCGTCTTTCAAAGTTCGGTCATGAAGCCGGCCTGATTTCTGACGACCGCTTTGATAAGGTTGAAGAAAAAATAGAAGAGACTAAGGATGAGATTTCACGTGTCGACAGGGTTTTTGTCGGCGACAATGACCATACCAGGAATTTCCTTAAAGCTTTTCATACAGTTCCGGTTAATTCCGGCATAGGTCTTTCGGAGCTTATCAGAAGACCTGAATTGTCCTATGACAAGACAGCGCCTCTTGATCCTGATCGTCCTTCACTTTCTGATCCTGTCAGGGAGCAGGTGAATATCCAGATAAAGTATCAGGGCTATATCGAGAGGGAAGAGAAGCAGGTTGCACACTTTAAAAAGTTAGAGGATAAACTGATTCCTGAGAAACTCGATTATGATAAGGTACCTTCACTTCGTATCGAGGCCCGTCAGAAATTAAAGGATGCCCGGCCTGTAAGTGTAGGCCAGGCATCCCGAATACTGGGTGTTTCACCTTCTGATATCTCTGTTCTGATGATTTATATAGAGTCTGGAAAGTATTTAAAGGACTGATCTTTTCTTGTGCTCATGTTTTTTGGTCGTACAGGATATTTTTCTTTGAAAATTTTTTAACTGTTTGAGGAGGTTTATATGAATGAGTCTGATTTTCTGATTAAATCCCTTATTCCTCTGGATTTACATCCCAGTGATGATCAGGTACAGATGTTTTTGAAATATTATCAGATGCTTGTCGAGAAGAACAAGGTAATGAATCTGACTACTATAACTGATTATAAGGATGTGGTGATCAAGCATTTTGCAGATTCATTGTCCTGCGTACGGCTTCTTCCCGAATTTGATATAGAGTATGACTTCTACGAAGGCGCGTCAGTAATCGATGTAGGAACTGGCGCAGGTTTTCCTGGAATTCCTTTGAAAATAATGTTTCCTCAGATTAAGCTTACCCTTTTGGATTCACTCAATAAACGAGTTGATTTTTTAAAGGAAGTCTGTGCTGAACTTGGTTTTTCTGACGTAACATTTATCCATGCCAGGGCAGAAGACGCAGCCCGCGATAAAAATCTCCGGGAGTCCTTTAATTTCTGTGTTTCACGTGCAGTGGCTAATCTCTCAACTCTGTCAGAGTATTGCCTTCCTTTTGTAAAGACCCGCGGATATTTTATCTCATATAAGTCAGAAAAGGCGGACCAGGAAATAGCCGACAGTAAGAATGCCCTGTCTGTCCTTGGAGGAAGAGTCTCTTTAAAAAAGAAGTTTACTCTTCCTGATTCAGATATTTCCCGTACAATTATCCTGATAAAAAAGGATAAGGGTACTCCAAAGATTTATCCAAGAAAAGCAGGAACTCCATTGAAAAAACCACTTTGACTTTTCCTTCTTGTTTGTTTATATTTTAACTGACCTTTTATTTTTACCTGGGGGTGCCTCTATGATAGAAGAGTATTTAAACCAGCGACTGGAAATCCTTACAAAAAGAAAGAATGAGCTCAAGGATGAGCTTATCTCAATTCGTTCATCTATATCTACAGCTAAGCTTCAGCTGGATGATTATGTCTCTTCAAATACCAGACCTTTCGAGCCGTTTTATCCGAGAAAGGATTTCAAGTATGATGATGAGCTGGCTTCTCTTAACGCCTCAGTTTCTGACCTTTCTACCAAATTCGAGCAGGTAAATGATTCTCTAAATCAGGTAGAATCAGAATTATCCCAGGTCAACCAATGCATTTCAGAGTATAAGACTCTCAAATAATTACCTACAACTTCTTGTGGTAATGTTTCACGTGAAACATTATATTTAGTTGCCATTTTTCTGATACAACAGCTAGTGGTTTCATGTTTCACGTGAAACATTATCTAGAGGATAAACAGCAATGTTACTATTCACGGCACCTCACAAGGCAGACCGCAGACAAACCGCACAGCGCACTTTTTACGCATCTTTGATGCTAAAAGTGGAGGTTCCTGTTTCACAGGCTGGCTTCTGTATAGTTCAATCGTCCGCACAAGTGTGTCCGTCTGAACCTTCACAGAAGCATGCCGTGAATAGAAACAAAAATTTCTAAAATAACAGATCCAGACAAAAGAACATATAGAAAAATTCCCAGGAAAATGATATAATAACAAGGCGTTTTGAAAACAAAAAGTATAAAATTTTTCAAAGGGAGAAACGAATGAGCAAAGTAATAGCAATCGCAAATCAGAAGGGCGGCGTCGGTAAAACCACAACCGCTATAAACCTGTCAGCATGTATGGCAGAGACGGGAAAGAAAGTCCTGATCATAGATCTCGATCCGCAGGGAAATACCACAAGCGGACTCGGAATCGACAAGGCAGAAGCAGAGAACACAGTCTATGAATTAATGTTGGATGAGTGCACGATAAAGGAAGCAATAAGGAAGGTTGACATCGACGGAGTCGAGAACCTGAGCATAATTCCGGCAAATGTAAATCTGGCAGGAGCAGAGATAGAGCTGCTCGGAATAAACGACAAGGAGTTTATTCTGAAAAACGCGGTCGACTATGTGGCAGACGATTACGACTACATATTCATCGACTGCCCGCCATCA
>JBJELA010000343.1:0-6544 GCA_051878915.1 Candidatus Weimeria sp. | reverse complement strand
GATAGTTACGAATAGTGTTCATTATGTTTCCTCCTTGATAAAATGTTCTATCACATCTTTAGTCAGTTTCCATTCATCGCATTTTTCCCGGTAGTATTGCCGCCCCTTATCGGTGATGCGGTAATATGTCCTTCTCTTTCCATTGTCTGCAAAACCGGGGTAGGATTCGATGTAGCCGTTCTTCTCCATCCGGGTAAATGCGGAATAGAGTGTAGTCTCTTTTATGATATATGCGTCTGCGGTCATTGTGCGGATCTTCTTTGAAATCTCGTAACCATAGGACGGTTCGTCCAGAAGCAGATACAGAATTATTGTGTCATTGTATCCGCGTATGACATCGCTGCTGATTCCCAACTGCACCATCTCCTTCCTGTAAATATATCGTCTGACGTATTACGACTGTCGTAGTATCTTTCTGGGGATAATATACTACGACAGATGAAGTATGTCAAGCGCTTTTTTAGTGGCTGGGATGAGGCGGATTTATCCGCTGCCTTTTCTGATACACAAAAAGCTGGTGTGATTGCCTTTTAGATGGGCGAACTGTATAATTGACACATGAGATATTTACGGATAAAAATATACGGCATCGTGCAGGGAGTAGGCTTTCGGCCATGCATTGCGAGGCTCTTCGCGGAAGAAGAGGGATCTGTAAAAAATTGCGGATCTTATGTTGAAGTACTGCTTGGTACGGACCGTTTTGAAAGCGAAGGAGCAGGGGAGGAAAAACTTACATCATACATAAGAAACCATGTTCCGGTACGCGCGGATATAGTGGATATTGAGACGGAAGTTCTGACGGAGGAGATTTTTTCTGATCTTCTCTCAGGGGAGAAACCTGAAAAGGGTGAGGACGGGAAAAAATTTTTTATAGCGAAAAGCCAGAAGAAAAATACGCCGGATGAACCGGTATTCATACCGCCGGACCTGGCCATCTGTGATGACTGCGCGAGGGAACTTTATGATCCTTCAAACAGGCGCTATCTGCATCCTTTCATAAACTGCACCCAGTGCGGACCAAGGCTTACGATAATTGACAGGCTTCCGTATGACAGGAGCCGGACCTCGATGAAGGATTTTCCGATGTGTGAGGCCTGTGAACGTGAGTACAGGGATCCGTCTGACCGCCGCTATGATGCACAGCCGGTCTGCTGTAACGACTGTGGTCCGGAAGTATATTTTCTTGAAAAGACAGAGGATGGGAACTTTTTAAGAGCAGAACTGCCGGATGCCGGCGCGATAAGCAGAGCCAGAGAAGCGATAATAAACGGGGAAATTATTGCGGTAAAGGGGATAGGCGGTTTTCACCTGTACTGCGATGCCACGAATGAAGCGGCAGTTGAAGAACTGCGCAGGAGAAAGGGCCGGCCGGCAAAGCCATTTGCAGTAATGGCTGCTGATATCAGGGCAGCGCAAAGCATTGTAAGGATAGTTCCGGAATCAGCTGCAGGACTTCTTACAGGTCACAGAAAGCCGATAGTTCTCCTGCCAAAGTTGTCCGCGGAGAATGGCAGACCTGCGATAAAGCTCGCAGAAGGGGTGTCTCCGGGGAATCCGTCAGTAGGAGTTATGCTTCCGTATGCGCCGCTTCAGCTTTTACTTTTCTCATATCCGGACGGACTTGATGAAAAAATGCCGCAGGTGCTGGTGGCGACAAGCGCGAACAGGAGCGGAGGAGTCATCTGCCGGGACGAGTCTGAGGTCGTAAGGACACTGGGAGATGTCTGCGATGGAATACTTTCGCACAACAGGCAGATCCTTACCAGAGCAGACGACTCAGTCGTGGATTTTTTTGAGGGAGAGCCCTATATGGTAAGGCGGTCGAGAGGGTACGCCCCGCTGCCGGTCACTCTTTCAGATGAACTTAAAGGCCATAGAGATGTCCTCGCCTTCGGAGGGGAGCTGAAAAATACTTTCTGTATCGGGAAGGGGAGACTTCTCTATCCGTCCTCATACATAGGTGATCTGAGCGATGTAAATAGTGACAGGGCGCTTGAGGAGACTGCTGAGAGGTTTATTCGCATGCTTGACGCTCATCCGTCGGTTGCAGTCACTGACCTGCATCCGAGGTACAGGAGCCGCGCCTGCGCCGAGGCCTATGTAAAAAATAACCCGGGGACGAAGCTCATTGAGGTTCAGCACCACTATGCGCATGTGCTTTCAGTTATGGCTGAGAACCATTTTTACGGGCAGGTGATCGGAGCAGCTTATGATGGAACAGGTTACGGAGATGACGGGACGATCTGGGGAGGGGAGATTTTTCTCTGCGACCTGAATGGGTATAAGAGAAAGTGGCATATAAGTCCGTTTATTTTTTCAGGAGGAGATGTGGCGTCGAGAGAGGGCTTCCGGGTGGCACTTTCCATGCTCTTTGATAAATACGAAAATACACAGGATATCTGTGATATAATAAATGTCCTGAAGCTCTGCGATGAAAAATATGTACGTCCGCTGAAGGCGATGCACGACCGGATGATGAATTCTGTGGTTTCAACGAGCTGCGGCCGGCTGTTTGACGCGGTAAGCGCGGTGCTCGGGATCTGCCGGAGCCAGAGCTTTGAGGGAGAGGCTTCGATGGGGCTTCAGTTTGCCGCGGAGAGTTATCTGAGGCGGACAGGAGGTCATGGCTGTGACACTGCTGATACAGAGGGACATGAAAGAGGTGCCGGCGCAGCCAGGAGTACCGCGGAGCTTTTTTACAGGATCGTCGATGCGAAGCTGAAAGGAAGGGACAGTGGGGAGCTCGCTTATTTTTTTCATAGGGAGCTCGCGCGGCTTACTGTTGAGGAGGCTGTCCGGATCAGAGAGGATTCAGGATGTGGCACGGCCGCCCTTTCGGGAGGCTGCTTCCAGAATACCCTGCTTCTGGCATTGACGAAGGCAGGCCTTGAAGAACAGGGATTTACGGTGCTTACGGCGCACGAGGTTCCGCCGAATGACGGCGGGATTTCGCTGGGGCAGTGCCTTAAAGGGATGTATGATCTGAGAAAGGATATATCTGGAGAGAAAGGATAAAGTATGTGTGTAGGTTTATCAGCTAAGGTTTTGTCAGTAGACAAGGATACGATGATCGTTGACGCCGGCGGCGCGAAGAGAAAGGTGTCAGCGGCACTATTAAATGACCTGCGTCCGGGTGATTTCGTGATGGTCCATGCAGGATCAGCCATTTCAAAAATTACCGACGACGACAGTGACGAGAGCGAATCCGTCTGGGAGAGCTTCAAGTGATTGCCGGGATGTTTGAGAAATCACTGGTAATGGAGGTTTTCGATGAGCGCAGCAGATGAAGCTAAGGATTTCCTCAAAAATTACGATGGGAAAAATGTCCGCATTATGGAAGTCTGCGGAACGCACACTCATGAGATCTTCAGGAACGGGATCAGGCAGATCTTATCGCCGAAAATAAATCTGATTTCGGGACCGGGCTGTCCTGTCTGCGTGACGCCGGCGGATTTCATAGATGAGGCGGTGATGCTTGCCACAGAAAAGCATTGCACGATAACGACATTTGGTGACCTGGTCAGGGTTCCTGGCTCAGAGAAATCACTTGCTGATGCGAGGGCTTGTGGCGCGAAGGTAAAGGTCGTCTATGCGCCTTCGGATGCGCTCGATTATGCGGCTTCAAATCCGGATCAGGATGTGGTATTTCTGTCGGTAGGGTTTGAGACAACTGTTCCGTCAGAGTGCCTTACAGTGCAGCAGGCCATTGAGAAGGGCATCACGAATTTCTCGCTTCTTACAGCAAACAAGACTATGCCGGGCGCGTATATGGCGATGCGGAATGCAACTGACGCTTTTCTCTATCCGGGACACGTGCATGCGATAATCGGTACATCGATCTGCGAAAAGCTCCGGGATGAATACGGTATCAGCGGAGTCTGCGCGGGATTTACACCGTCAGAGCTTCTGGTCGCTCTGGCGCTTGAGGTCAGGGGACTAGAGAAGGGCGAACCGTTTTTCATAAATGCCTATCCGAGGGTTGTGCATGCCGAGGGTTCGCCAAAAGCAGTCGGGCTTACTGCAGAATACATGGAACCGGTGGATGCCGTCTGGCGCGGAATCGGTGAGATCAAGGGTTCCGGGCTTGCTCTTAGAGAAGAATATTCCCGTTTTGACGCCCGTAAAAAATATTCTCTGCCGCACATTACCGGCCGTGACAATCCGGCCTGCCGCTGCGGCGAAGTGCTGCAGGGAAAGTGCTCATCAAAGGACTGTCCGCTTTTTGGCAAAGCCTGCACTCCGGAGCATCCGGTCGGCGCCTGCATGGTCTCATCAGAAGGCGCCTGCTCGGCGTACTATCTGTACGGCAGGGATCTGTGAAACTGATTACGAGGATAACACATGCTTGAATTCAACATGCCGGTCCACGAGGGCTGGAACATAGTTCATATAGCAATGCAGGTGCCTGAGGGACACCAGATATACGTCTGTCCTGAGAACTGTCTCAGAGGTGTTGTAATGACGGCCTATGAGATGGGAGCTGGCCGGAGATTTTCCTGTGTCAGCGTAAGTGAGAGGGACCTCATCGTTGACAACCTCGAGACAGTGACGATCGATGGCGTCTCGGATGTGGTCGAGGAGATGCATGCCGGAGGGGAGTTTCCGCGGGTGATCTTTCTTTTTACAGTGTGTTCGCACAGAATCCTCTCCTGCGATTTCGACTACGTATTCAGAACTCTCCGTGAAAAATATCCGGACATCATCTGGGTTCACGCCTACATGGACTGTATCGCGCAGAAGGAAGGGCTATACCCTGACATGAAGCTCAGAAAGGCCATGTACGAGTTTATCCCGAAGACTCATTCTGATGAAAAAATAGTCAATCTCCTCGGCAGCGAAGTGATCGCTTCAAAAGAAAACAATGACATCGTAGCGTACTGCGAGTCGCAGGGGATTAAAGTCCGTCAGCTTTCGGATATCACGACCTTTGAAGAATATATGCAGCTTGGAAACGCGTGCATGAACATCTGCATGTACAAGTCGGGAGATTACGGAGTAGAGGCTTTTTCAGAGAGGCTCGGAATACCGTACCATCTGATGCTGCCGTTTTTCGAGGATGATACTGAGAAGCTTTCGCAGATATTAAGTGATGCTAAGAAGGATCAGGATGTTATCCCGGAATTCTCCAAGGTGAAGGAAAAGTACAGGGAGTTTCAGAAACAGACAGGAAACACACAGGTTGTCATTGATTCTATGGCAATCGTCTGTCCTTACAGCCTCGCGGAGTTCATGCTTGAAATCGGATTTAACGTGACCTGCGTGATTTCTGATGGCGCGCCGGCTTATGAAAAAGAAATAGCGGAGCGTCTTGAAAAAACTCACCCGGAACTCTTTACAGTCCTTCCGACTGATCCGCGGCTCCGTGAAGAGGCCTTCAGAAAAAAGCTTCAGACCGGTGCTTCAGGAGACAGGAAAATTCTTGCCGTCGGACCGATGGCGGCGTGGGTTTTTAACACTCCTTACTTTGTAAATCAGATAGAAAATGACGGCGCCTACGGCCGACTTGGCATGCTTTCACTTTTAGAAAAAATGCGTGACGCAGTTGCTGTTCCGAAGGAGATCGAAAAGACCGTCCTCCAGAAGGGAATCGGCAGCAGAAGATGCCGGTTATGAAAAACGGGACAGGTACGTTTTAATGTACCTGTCCCATTTTTTATGGTTCTTCGGTAAAGTCGCCCTTTATAGAGGCGCCGTGGTCCATCGGGCCGCTGCCATGTCCTAAGTCAAGACCGGCGCTGATGATGGTAGTCACGTATTCCTTGGCGATACGGACAGAGTCAGGAAGGCTGTATCCCTTCGCGATATTCGCGGCGATGGCTGATGACAGCGTGCAGCCCGTTCCGTGAGTATTCGGGTTTTCGATGTGGAGCCCCGGATATTTTTTTATGGAGTCATTGTGATACAGGAGGTCATCGGGAGATGACAGGTGACCGCCCTTTACAAGGACAGATATTCCGTATCTTTCACCGATGATACGGGCGAGCTCACCGGGGTCATCGGAGTCAGAGTCAGAGATATATTTTGCTTCAGGAAAATTCGGGGTAAGCAGGGTTACTTCAGGGATCAATTCACGAAGCCCGCTTATCGCGTCTTTTTCAAGCAGCGGAGTGCCGGATGATGAGATCATCACGGGATCGAGGATCACAGGGGCATCGATTTCTGAAAGGCAGCTTTGTACAACCTTTATCAGCTCCGCGTTTCCGATCATTCCTATTTTCAGCACATCTGGTTTTATATCCTCCGCGGCCGTCATGATCTCGTCCTCGAGAACAGCAGATTTTACGGGATTTACAGAAGATACTTTTACAGTGTTCTGGGCGGTGACACAGGTGACCGCGCCCATACCGTAGACGCCGTTTGCCAGGAATGTCTTTATATCAGCGATGAGTCCGGCGCCGCCAGACGGATCCAGGCCCGCGATGGACATCGCCACAGGTTTTTTAATAAACTTCATAAGTGACCTCCGTCAACTATTTTACCACAAATACATGACCGGATTCATCTGTTTCTTAAGGCATTATTAAACACGCCGGGAACAGCTGAC
>JBJELA010000342.1:0-6548 GCA_051878915.1 Candidatus Weimeria sp. | reverse complement strand
GATAAAGCAGGTCACTGAAGCGATAGAGAAGAGGATCAATGAACAGAACCGGCCTTTTCACCTGACACTTGCCCAAGGGAGGATCGTGATGTATCTGGCAGCCAAGGAGGAGCAGACGGCGCCGCAGTCAGAGCTGATGGATCTGCTGGGCGTGGCTCATACGACTATGATCAGGATCCTGCAGAGCATGAAGAATAAAGGCATGATCGAGATCGCGCCGAATGAACAGGATCACCGGTCGAACGACGTCAGGCTGCTATATGGAAGTCCGGAGATCTATAAGAAGCTGCAGGATAACGCTGAGGATAATGAGAACGTTCTGCTGTCTGGATTTTCAAAGGAGGAGATCGATGCTTTTTCTTCTTTTCTTGACCGCGCGTACAGGAATCTCATTTCCAATCCGCCTGTTGTCTGAAAGGGGGCTTTTCTATGCAGCATTCACTTCAGAAATATAACGAGATGCCGGTCGGCAGGGCGATAATGCTTAACGCTCTGCCGGCTGTTGCCGCTATGCTGATGACACTGATATACAACCTGACGGATACTTTTTTCATCGGGCAGACAAAGGATGCTTATCAGGTGGCGGCTGTGTCACTTGCCACACCTGTTTTTCTGATATTCATGTCTGTCGGCACTATCTTCGGAGCAGGCGGTACCAGTGTAATCTCACGTGCCTACGGCGAAAAGAAAAATGACTACGCCAGCAGAGTCGGAGCCTTCTGCATGTGGAGCAGTATCGGGATCGGCACACTGCTTACGGTCCTGATGCTGATTTTCATGGGACCTCTGCTGCATATCATCGGTGCCAGAGATAAAACCTATGATTTTACGAGAACTTATCTGTTTATAGTAAGCTTCTGCGGTCCTTTTTCGATGGTGTCCAGCTGTTTTTCAAATGTGCAGCGCGCGGAAGGACAGGTTACGAGGGCTATGACAGGGCAGCTGATAGGCAATCTGCTGAACATGTGCCTTGATCCGCTGTTCATCTCAGGCTTTGGCTGGGGCATCACCGGCTGCGCGCTGGCGACTCTGGTCGGTGAGACAGCGGGAGCCATCTACTATCTGCAGTATTATATCCGCGGGAAGTCCGCCCTGGATGTGCGCCTGCGCAACTTCACTGTCCGCGACCATGTGGCTTCCGGCGTTCTCGCAATCGGAATTCCTGCCGCGCTTGGCGGGATCCTGATGAGCCTGTCACAGATCATCATGAACGCAAAAATGGCTGCCTACGGTGATATGGCTGTCGCCGGCATTGGTGTCGCCATGAAGGTAGTCATGATCACCGTAATGATCTCGATGGGCATCGGGCAGGGAGTGCAGCCGCTGCTGGGATACTGTGTCGGCGCGAAAATCTGGAAGAGGTTCCGTGCTTACATGCGTTTCGCGATGATATTTGCGACAGCGCTCGGTGTAGGGCTCACTGTCATCTGCTATGTGTTCGACAATCAGATAGTCTCGGCATTTCTCTCAGAGGCAGACGCCTATGATTTCGCGGTTGAATTTTCACGGATCCTGCTCTGCACAGGACCGCTGTTCGGTATTTTTTATGTGATAACAAATGCTCTGCAGGCTATGGGAGACGCGGCCGGATCGTTTGTCGCGAACATCAGCAGGCAGGGAATTGTCTACATCCCGATGCTTTATATCCTGGATGTGCTGTTCGGCGTGACCGGACTGGTCTGGGCACAGCCGGTGGCTGACATTATCTCATTTGTGATCGCGCTGGTTATGTATCTGGTACGATCGAGGAAGATGATGAAAAAATCTGTTGAATGATTTTTTGTACAATAGTAACGTACAAAATTAAAAATTGTGAGAGAATTGTTTTTTTCGCATTATTTTTCCGGCAAGTGTGATATAATGCTTGCAGGATTGAAAAGATGACTATTGGACACTTGTTTTTCAAAGGAGGCTGAAATCATGAAGAAGAGTTTTGGAGCTAAACCATTTGTTTATCCGCAGCCGGTGCTGATAGTGGCATCTTATGGTGAAGACGGATCTGTTGACGCTATGAACGTGGCGTATGGCGGTGTGGTTAATTCCAACAGGATTCAGATCAATATCGGCGTCAGACACAAGACTTCCGATAACATCAAGGCGAAAAAGGCTTTTACTGTATCCATTGCCGATGCAAAGCATGTGGAAGCTGCTGATTATCTCGGACTTGTTTCCGGGCATAACGAGCCGGACAAGATTAAAAAGGCCGGCCTTCACGTCGTAAAAAGCGAATATGTAGATGCTCCGGTCATTGAGGAGTTTCCGATCACTCTCGAGTGCAGGGTGGAGGAGATAAATCAGTATGACAAGACACTCCGAATTGTGGCTGAGATCGTAAATGTTCTCGTAGATGATTCTGTACTTGGAGAAGGCGATGTGATAGATACTGACAAGCTTGAGGCAATCAGCCTCGCTCCTTCTTCACACAAATACGTGAAGATCGGCGGAGATGTAGCGGACGCTTTCAGCTGCGGAAAAGTCCTCGACAAGTGAGAGGTTCCGCAGATGAAGATTTTTATCGCAGGAGGCAGCGGAAGAGTAGCGTCAGCTGTTATTCAGGATCTGGCAGCTCAGGGCCACACGATCTATGCCGGGTCGAGGCATAAGCAATCAGTGATACCGGCTGAAGGCGTGACTGCTGTTGACTTTGATCTGCACTGCAGTGTGGACGAGCTTACAGAGAAGATAGCAGGGATGGATGCCGTGTATTTTCTGGCGGGTTCCAGAGGAAAGGACCTGCTGCAGACAGATGCCTTCGGAGCGGTGAAGCTTATGCAGGCCTGTGAAAAGGCCGGTATCAGAAGGTATATCCAGCTGAGCTCTATCTTTTCTACGAGACCCGACAAATGGGATGAGTCGCCGTCACTGAAGAATATCATCAACTACGATATCGCCAGATTCTTCGCGGATGAATGGCTGATCGGGAACACGGATCTGGACTATACGATTGTGGGGCCGGGGGTGCTCGAGGAAAAGCCGGGGACCGGCAGGATCACGCTGAACCCAGATCATGACGGCGCGAATCCTATACCTGATGTGGCAGCTGTCCTCGCTGGTGTACTCGACCGACAGAACACTTATAAGAAGCTGATCCAGATGACAGGCGGAGATACGCCGATAGAAGAAGCCCTTGGATCAGTTTGACCGGGAACAGTAAGGCGGGAATGGACACAAATTCATTCCCGTCTTTTTTTAGCGTGTGGAGGATGAAATTACGGACTGAGGACGGAAATCGGGAATCAGTCCGTAAATAGATGGATGAAATTACGGACTGAGGACGGAAATCGGGAATCAGTCCGTAAATAGATGGATGAAATTACGGACTGGGAATAAAAATCGAGAATCAGTCCGTAAATAGATGGATGAAATTACGGACTGGGAACAAAAAATTAGAATTAGTCCGTAAATAGATGGGTGAAATTACGGACTGAGGACGGAAATCGGGAATCAGTCCGTAAAGCGATGGGTGAAATTACGGACTGGGAACGAAAAATTAGAATTAGTCCGTAAATAGATGGATGAAATTACGGACTGGGAATAAAAATCGGGAATCAGTCCGTAAAACCACTTGTGCTGATAATAGTTCAGGAAAATATGAAAAATGAACCTGTCCCAATTTTTATATTCTGGTATAATTGATGGTGACTGGAGGCTTGATAGAAAATGATATTTCCCAGAATAATAAGTCTGATCATCGGATATGCCTGCGGATGCGTACTGACTGCGGAAATAGTTACACGCAGGCTGACAGGTAAGCCGTGCAGTGAGCTCGGTACTACGGGCAATCCCGGAATGGCCAACGTAATGGCGCATCTGGGGTTTGTGCCGGGCATAATAGTTCTGGCAGGAGACCTGGCTAAAACAGTGGTGGCAGTAGTGGTCTCAATGCTTATTTTTCACAGCGCGGGGCACATCATCGTCTTCTATGCGGCGCTGGGAACGACGCTCGGACACAATTACCCGGTCTGGCAGCGCTTTCATGGCGGCAAGGGAGTGGCCACCTCGTGCGCGGGATATTTTCTTTATATGCCGCTTCAGGGCCTTCTGTCGATGATCGCGGGAATGCTCGTGGTATTCGCGACACAGTATCTGGGACTCGGGGCTGTGGTGATCGCTTTCTGCTATATCCCGTTCGCGTTTGTCTGCGGCGGCACTGAGGCCGGGGCGATCGCGGTGGTCCTCGCGGTGCTTATGATGCTCAAGCATTTTCCGGCAGTAAGGGATATTTTTACAGGGAAAGCAGAAAAAGTAAACGTGCTCGGCGCAATCAGGGAAAAAATTAATAGAAAAAAATAGATGTGTGCCGGAGAGGGGATCACTACTCCAGTATCTTCTCTCCGAATTCATCCAGGAGGTCACAGGTGTCGTCGACTGAAGATCCATGCTCGATGGCAAAAATGATTATCGCGTCCCGCCTGTCACGCGGATAGAGCACAGGAAGCCTGGCGCATTCGAGAGCCTTCTGTGTCATATCTAGATTCAGATGCAGAGCCAGACAGATCATGATGGCCTTGTCGCGGCCGGGCATTTTTCTTCCGTTCAGGATCTGATATCCGTAGGACCTGTCGATATTTGACTCCCGGATTATCTCTGACTGTTTTTTTCCCCGATATTCAGGAAGCGAGGTAATATATTCAGAAAAAGTCATACTGCCCGTCTTATTCAGATCCATAGTGCTCAGATATTGCTCAAGTCCCTTGGATGAATCTGTTTTTTTTAGAACATTCATAAGTTCAGTTGTTTTCTTCTCGTCCATGATAAAAAGTATAACATACCTTGAAATAAAATGTGTGTGCTGTCAGCACACCATTTCGATATTGCTTTACTATAAAATATTTAAGCAGATACAGGCCAGAAATGAACGGAGGGAAATATGGCAAATGATTTTTTTAACAGAACAGATGGAAACGATTTACAGGGGAACTATTACTCGCAGCCGGATGTCGGTCCGCAGAAAACCTGTAAGTACTGCGGAAAGCAGATACCTGCTTCGGCAAAGATCTGCCCTTATTGCAGAAAAAGGCAGAAGGGCAGGGCTCTGCCAGTAGTTATCGTAATTATTGTCATCCTGGTTATCATCATAGCAGCCGCGGCAGGCTCGGATAATTCGCCTAAGAAGATATCGTCTTCCGGAAGCACTTCAGACTCGGATTCAGGTTCGAAAAGTACATCGAAGGAGGATGATGACACATTTGGAATAGGAGATACAGCTGACTTTGACGGAGTACAGGTAACTCTCGAAAAGGCACTGCTTTCAAAGGGGAGCGAGAAGGATTTTGTGACACCAGATGATGGAAAGTATTTTCTCGAGCTCGTATTTGATATAAATAATAATTCGAGCGATGATATATCTGTAAGCTCTGTAATATCTTTCGAGGCATATTGTGATGATACATCAATAGACCAGGATATAATCGGACTTCAGGCGCCGGAGGTGAAAAAATACGGTCAGCTCGATGGAAAAGTGGCAAAGGGAAAGAAGATGAATGGTGTGATCTGCTATCAGGTACCGAAGGACTTCAAGAATTTTGAGATCCGCTATACCCCTGATTTCTGGGGAGACAGAGAGGTTATTTTCAAGGTTCCGGCGAAGAAGGTTGACAGCTCCGCGGTAAAGTGAAAAGAAGCATGCCTGTGAATAGTAACAAAGAAGATCCATTAGAGACCGGGGCCCCGCTTTACAGCGGGGCTCCTTTTTTCTGCGCATTTTTATCACAATCTGATATAATATCATCATGGAAAACAAAAACATTGTAAACAGACCACGATACAAGGACATTGATATCATAGATCCGCTGCATCATGTCTATCTGGCAAAGGATCTGAATACCGGGGAATACTTCGTGAAAAAGGTCCTCGATATCTACAATATCGATATTTACAGATATCTGCGCGGGCATATCATAGAGGGCGTTCCGCGTGTCTTTGAATATTCTGAGGAGGACGGGCAGCTGACTGTTATCGAGGAGCTGATAAACGGAAGACAGCTTTCTGAAATGATGGAGAAAAATGAGGTCAGCGCCGGAGACGTTCCGTATTTTATGCTGCAGCTCTGCGGTATCCTTGAAAAGCTGCATTCTGCATTTCCTCCTGTAGTTCACAGGGATATAAAGCCTTCTAATATCATTATTGATGATCACGGGAAGGTTCATCTGATAGATTTTAACGCGTCAAAATTCTACAAGGACAGGGATTCCTCCGACACTGTGCTTCTTGGGACCATGGGATACGCCGCTCCGGAACAGTTCGGATTCCAGTCCTCATCGCCGCAGACGGATATTTTTTCACTTGGGAAGGTGCTTGGTGAGCTGACGGATGCCGCGCCGGGGAAATGGGATTTTTCTCCGCTGATCAGAAAATGCACGGAAATGGATCCTGAAGAGAGATATCAGAGTGTTGCCGACCTGCGCGCTGATATAGCGGAGACAGCCGGAATACCCGGCTATGAGTACATAAGTCATAAGAGGCATAGTATTAAGGAGATGCTTTTGAAGGTACCGGGCTTCAGGAGCAGAACTCCATGGAAATCAGCTGTCGCGATGGTTTTTTAC
>JBJELA010000341.1:0-6576 GCA_051878915.1 Candidatus Weimeria sp. | reverse complement strand
ACTCCTGTGAGTGCAGTTGTACTGGAAGCAGCCTGTATCAGTGACGATTCCTGTGTAGAGGCACTCCGCGATATCCTTATCGATCTTATCACAGTCGATGATCTCGCCGATCAGCTCGCAGGTGCTTGAAGCCTCCGGAAACACGTAGTTTACGTCTGCGAACGCGCCGTTTGTCTCGTGGTGGTCTATGCAGACAGTCCTTGAAGCATTTGAAAAATAAACGCCTGAATCCCCAAGTCTTCCCAAATCTCCGCAGTCGCAGGCGATAAACAGGTCATACCTCGTACCATCGAATCTGTTGGCTCTTTTGAGCTTGTCTACTCCCGGAAGGAATTCGAAGTCAAAAGGAACCGGATCCAGGTACGGGATTATCTGAATATCCGGGTGTGTCTTTCTGATATAGTTGTAGACACCGAGCACAGAGCCGATGCAGTCACCGTCTGGCCTTACATGCCCTGAAACACCGACTGTATGAACATCACTTAAATAATCGTCTAATCTCATTTGTCTCCTCTTTCCTTCTCTACTTCCTCGTCGTGCTCCATAACCTCATCGATCTTGTGCGACATATCCACGCCGTATGCAATCGACTTGTCGAGGATGAAATCCAGGACAGGTGTATTTCTGAGGTTAAGCCTCTCGGCCAGCTGATGTCTGATATAGCCGGCTGATGATCTGATCCCCTCCATCGTCCTCTCTCCATCCTCATCACTTCCTAAGACTGAGATAAAAATCTTTGCGGTCTTTAAGTCAGGAGCTACGATGGCCTCAGTTACAGAAACTATAGGTGAAATACGCGGATCCTTAACGTCCTCGCGAAGGATAACTGAAATGACTCTTGCGACATCCTCGTTTATCCTGTTATTTTTTGTACTTCCTTTTCTCATGGCTTTTTCCTTATTTTTTTAAAAAAGCCGCGAAAAGCCATGCTTTCCGCAGCTTTGAATTCATTATTTACGCTCAACCTCTACCATCTTGTAGGCCTCGAACGTATCACCCTCCTGATAATCGGAGAATCCCTCTACGACAAGACCACACTCGTAGCCAGCCTTTACCTGCTTTACATCGTCCTTGAATCTCTTTAAGGATACAAGCTTGCCCTCGTAAATCTGCTCATCATCACGGCGGACACGAACTGTGCAGTCTCTCTCGAGATAACCGTCATCGACTACAGAACCGGCGATATTGCCGATTGCTGAGGCCTTGAAGATCTGTCTTACAGTAGCATGTCCGATAACCTGCTCCTCATAGATAGGCTCGAGCATACCCTTCATAGCGCTCTCGACATCGGAGATAGCATTGTATATGACCTTGTAGAGACGGATATCTACGCCCTCACGGTCAGCATTTTCCTTCGCTACATTGTCAGGCTTTACGTTGAATCCGATGATTACGGCATTTGACGCAGCTGCTAAGTTTACATCAGATTCTGTGATGGAACCAACGCCGCCATGGATTACCTTTACGACAACCTCGTCATTTGAGAGCTTCTCAAGTGAAGTGCGGACAGCCTCGACAGAACCCTGGACATCGGCCTTTACGATGATATCCAGTTCCTTGACATTACCAGCCTGGATCTGGTTGAAGAGATCATCAAGACTCATTCCACGTCTGGTCTCCTCTACGAGCTTATCCTTATTTACAGATACGAAGGTAGCTGCGTAATCACGGGCTTCCTTCTCAGTATCGAAGGCGGTAAGGATCTCACCGGCATTCGGAACCTCTGAAAGACCAAGGATCTCTACAGGAGTTGACGGGCCTGCCTTCTTCAGGTGCTTTCCGTTCTCATCGAGCATGGCACGGACTTTACCAAATGAAGCTCCTGCTGCTACAGGATCTCCTACATGAAGCGTACCCTTCTGAACAAGTACGGTAGCCACAACTCCGCGGCCCTTGTCAAGCTCTGCCTCGATACATAAGCCTCTGGCGTTTCTCTTAGGGTTAGCCTTAAGCTCCATGACATCAGCTGTAAGAAGGACCATCTCAAGGAGCTGGTCGATACCCTCTCCGGTATGAGCTGATACAGGAACGAAGATAGTGCTTCCGCCCCAGTCCTCAGGGATCAGATCGTACTCTGAAAGTTCCTGCTTTACCCTCTCGACATTGGCGTTTGGTTTATCGATCTTGTTTACTGCGACTATGATCTCAACTCCGGCAGCCTTCGCGTGGTTTATGGCCTCAATAGTCTGCGGCATTACACCATCATCGGCGGCTACCACAAGAATAGCGATATCCGTAGAGTTGGCGCCACGCATACGCATGGCTGTGAATGCCTCGTGGCCAGGTGTATCAAGGAAGGTAATCTTACGGCCGTTTATGCTTACTACATAAGCACCGATCTTCTGGGTGATACCGCCGGCCTCCTTGTCTGATACGTGAGTATGACGGATCTTGTCGAGGAGTGAAGTCTTACCATGATCGACATGTCCCATGACGCAGACAACAGGTGGTCTTGGAACCAGTGTCGAAGGATCATCCTCGTCATCCTTTACGAGCTCAGCGATGACGTCTACCTTCTCCTCCTTCTCACAGATACAGTTGAACTCCTCAGCGATCTCCTCAGCCTCCTCAAATGAGAGGTCGGAGTTAAGTGTATAGGCCTTTCCTTCAAGGAAGAGCTTCTTTATGATATCTGATGAGGATACCTTCATCTTGTCAGCGAGATCACGGAGAGTGATGTGATCAGGGATCGTGATGGAAAGGATCTCATCCGGATTTCTCTTCTCAGTCTTGGCGCCGTTGTTCTTAGGCTTCTTCTTGAGAGCCTTCTTCTCAAGGCTTACGAAGTTCTCCTGCTTCTTTCCTAAAGCGTCATGATCTCCTCTGCCCTTCTTGTGGTGATTCTGATTATGATGTCCCTTGGTTGCCTCCTGAGGAATAGCCTCGTCACCGGCAGACTGACGCTGCGGCCTGTTTCCGCCGCCAAATGAACGGTTTCCGTTTCTTTCGCCACGGCCATTCTCGTTATTCCTCTGCTGTCTCTCTCTTTTTTCTTTTCTCTCAGCGGCAGCCTCTCTCTTTCTCTCGGCAGCCTTCTTCTTCTGCTCCTGGATCTCGTCCATGATATTACCGAGCTTTACAGGGCCGCTTGCGGCCTTCTCCTTTTTATCAGCAGAAGAGGCGGTTTTCTTCGAGGTATCAGGCTTGCTGGTGTTCTCCTTCTTCTCCTCGGCAGGCTTCTTCTTTACGAAGGTCTCTTCAGGATAGCTGTCAAGACCCCTCGGGCGTGCCATATCAGCACCCTTGCGCGGCTTTATAGGTCCTTTTCCAGCAGGTCTTCTGTTATCCCTTCTGTCGTCCTTTCCACGGTTTCTGTCGCCTCTGTCCTTTGAGCTGTTGCGGCTGTTTCTGTTTTCCACATGAAAGACAGCAGTAATGTTCTTTTTCTTTTTTGGCTCTTCCGGTTTTTTCTCTGTACTTACCGGTTTCTTTTCTGGTTCTTTCTCTGCCACTCTGGCTTTTTCCTCCTTATGAGCACCTGCATCCTTCTTCACAACCGACTTAGGCTTTTCTTTCGTATCAGCCACAGGGGCACTTTTCTTTGAAAAATGATTTTGTACTTCTTTTACCTGTGCTTCTTCAAGATTATTCGCAGGCACATAGCTGACTCCCTTTGAAGCAAAGTAATCGACTATATCCTTGTTTGTGACACCAAGCTCTTTAGCCACTTCATATATCCTTTTCTTTGCCATCAGTATTCCTCCTTGTGTCTGCTGAAATATCTATAAGTTCCAATATTCTTTTTGCGAAACCCTGATCAGTGACCGCCACGCTCTTTCGCATATCCTGCCCCAGAGCATGCCCGATGCTTCCCGAATCAGAATAGATACGGAAAGGAATATCCCGGAATACTGCCATATCTGAAAAATGCTTCTTGGTATTATCTGACGCATCAGATGATACTATAACAAGAGCTGCCTTTCCAGACTTTACAGCTTCTTCTGTCTGAAATCCTCCGGACTTTATTCTGCCTGCCTTCTTAGACAGTGATAATAGCGATAAGACCTTGTCTGTCACTGATTATTTAATTCCTCCGCTAATCTGTCATAAACTTCATCATTTATTTTCTGCCGGAACGAACGCTCGAGACCGTGATTTTTTCTTGCGAGGTCAAAGCATTCCTTTTTCCTGCAGATATACGCGCCACGGCCGGCTGCCTTGCCTGTCGCGTCAATACGGAATTCTCCCTCAGGAGTACGTACAACGCGGATCAGATCCTTTTTGTCCTTAAGCTCTCCGCAGCCTGCGCACTTACGCTGTGGTTTCATGTTAATCTCCTGGTTTAATCCTCTGAATCAGAATCAGAATCAGAGTCCGAGTCATCCTCTTCAGAAAAATCTGTATCCTCGTACTCATCTGAATCAGTACCATCCGCGTCAGCATCTGAGTCAGCGTCGTTTTCATAGTTGTCGCCATATAAAGCGGCGTAGTATCCGCTCAGATCGATAAACTCGTCTCCAAGCTCACGGTTCTGTGACTCACTCTTGATATCGATCTTGAAGCCTGTAAGACGGGCTGCGAGGCGGGCGTTCTGTCCCTCACGTCCGATAGCGAGTGAGAGCTGGAAGTCAGGTACTACTACCTTCGCTTTCTTCTCATCTGAATCAGCCACAACAGCGATAACCTTCGCCGGAGCGAGGGCATTCTCGATGAAGTTTGCCGCGTTTTCGGACCACTCGACAATATCTATTTTTTCTTTTCCAATCTCAGAGACGACTGCGTTTACACGGCTTCCATTCATACCTACACAGGCACCAACCGGGTCTACGTCAGGATCATTTGAATAGACAGCTACCTTTGTCCTGTTTCCGGCCTCTCTTGAAATGGCCTTTATCTCTACGATACCGTCTCTTATCTCAGAAACCTCTTCAGTAAACAGGCATCTGATGAAATCCGGATGAGTACGTGAGATACGGATGCGGGCACCTCTCTTATCCTCAGATACTTCAAGGATCAGAACCTTTATCCTGTCTGTTACGTCATAGTGCTCGCCCTTTATCTGCTCGCTCTCCATAAGCATGGCATCAGTCCTTCCGAGATTAATGCTCATATTCTTACCGACGAAGCGTTCTACAATACCAGTAACGATAGTGCCTTCCTTTGCCTTGTACTCGTCGTAAATGGAGAGCTTCTCCTGTTCCTTGATCTTCTGGACGATCGTATCCTTGGCAGTCTTTGCTGCGATTCTTCCAAAATCAACAGGATCAGACTCGATCTCGACAACATCACCGATCTTATAAGAGCTGCTGTACTCATGCGCCTCATCAAGGCTTATCTGTTTATCTGAGTTGGATACCTCAGAAACAACAGTCTTGCGCTCTACCATGTGCTTGGTCTTGATCTCGATATTTACAGTATCACCAATCTTATAGGAGCCGTCGTACTCGTGGGCTTCCTCAAGCGAGATCTCAGTAACAGGATCTGTGACCTCATCTACTACAGTCTTCTTCTCATAAATGTGATACTCACAGGTATCATTATTCATGACTACAGAAAAATTATCCGATGTACCGTATGTCTTTTCACATGCCTGAAGCAGGGCTTCCTTTATCGCGTCAAGGATTACCTCTTTTGGAATGTGCTTTTCTCTCTCTAAAAGATCGAGTGCGGTGCGTAACTCATTTTCTGCCATTTTGTCCTCCTTAGATCTCAAAAGCCAGGCGTATCATCGAGATGTCTTTTCTGTCAAAGACTCTCTGGCTGCTGCCTTCATCGACTGTAACTGTATCCTTGTCAAAAGCCTTAAGGACTCCGGTAAACTCCTTCGCCCCGTCTATGGCTTTATAAGTCTTTATCTCTACCGAACGGCCTATGGAATTGATAAAATCCCGTTCTCTCTTAAGCGGCCGGTCAAGTCCAGGTGAACTGACTACAAAGGTGTAGGCCTCCTTTATGTAGTCCTCTCGGTCGAGTATCTCATTCATCTCACGGCTCACGTCCTCACAGTCGTTCACCGTGACTCCGCCCGGCTTATCGATGTAAGCCGACAGGTAATACTCTTTGCCTTCCTTCTCGAAGACGACGTCCCAGAGCTTAAGTCCTTTCTTCTCAAGGATCGGCAGAAGGAACTCTTCCGTCTTCTTTTCGTATTCTTTAGCTGTCATAAAATGCCCTCAAAAAAACAAAAAGCAGATCCTTCTGAAGGACCCGCTCTCTAAATAACAAGAGATATGAGAAAATAGTTCCTAGGAGAATCGAACTCCTGTTTTCGCCGTGAGAGGGCGACGTCTTAACCGCTTGACCAAGGAACCATGTCGTGTCGACTTGTATACTATAGCATGATGACGCGTGGAATGCAACCCCTTTTTTTATTTTTTTTGTTGTACAACCAACCTACAACCAATACAATTTCCAGAAGAGGCAGCTTTTAATTCGGGAACAGCATCTGTCCTTCCGAAAAACAGCTGCTGCTCCCCTTTTTCCAATAAACAATAAAGTTTATGATCAGTTATACTCTTGCCACACCAGATTCTCTGGCAGCCTGTGCGACGGCACTTGCAACAGCATCCTTTACACGCGGATCAAATGCATGAGGAAGAATATAATCAGCATTCAATTCATCATCAGAAACACATC
>JBJELA010000340.1:0-6596 GCA_051878915.1 Candidatus Weimeria sp. | reverse complement strand
AAGGCCACATATAACGGAAGCTACGACACAGTTCAGGAGGCCAGGGATCTGATAAAACCATTGCGCGACTCCTATGCGCAGCTCGGGAAGCAGGATAAATCAGCACCGATGATGCAGAATGTGCCGGACACGGTCGCAGGTTTAACCTATGGAAAAACAGATGTCAACGAGACACAGATAGGCGATGATTCGAACAGAGGATTCCTCGTCTAACTATCACAAAGCATTCGGCATATACCGGGGCAGAAAGGGCAGGTGCAGTTTTATGAAGCACAGGTGTAAAGTAATGGTTCTTGCGACAAAGTGTTTTACAGAGTATCAGGAAAAGTATCTTGCTGATCCGAAGTCAGGCCCATGCCCGTGCTATCATGCCGGAGATGAGTATATCTTTGACAGGGGTGCTGGAAAAGATGATTTCTGGCACACAGGACTGAATACGCTTGTAAAAGGCAGTGGTGATCCGGATACAACGGCAGGAGGCCCGAAGATGCCATTTTGTGCCGAGGCTTGGGACGCCATCAGCAGATACATCTATACGGCACTTCAGGGAGGCTCCATTATGCATGGCTGGACGAACGATGACCGAATAATGATAACCTGCTGTAATGACGGTACAAGACCTGTCATCTTTAAGATAGAGCGGATAGATGTGCCAGAGACGGAAGAAGAGAAAGAATGGCTTGAGAGACAGGATTTCTCCAATAAAGCAGAAGATGCCTATACGGGCGAATAATGGAATATGGAGTGACTTGCAGACAATCTTTTTCAGGATATATAGCTGAGATAATACAGCATGAATGTGATCATCTGCAAGGTATCATCATATAGGAGGATAGAACTTTTATGAACAGCATTTATCACAGAATAAGCGTAAGAAAGTATGAAGATAAGCCAGTAGAAGATGAGAAGGTCATAGAGATCCTTAAGGCCGGAATGCAGGCTCCTTCTGCCGGAAATCAGCAGCCATGGGAGTTCTATGTTGTGACGGATAAAGCGAAGATAAAGGAACTCTCAAAGTGCAGTGACTTTGCCGGATGTGCCGCAGGCGCACCAGTTGTAATAGTTCCTGTTTACAGGACTACCGGGACGAGATTTCCGTCTATGGTGCTTGAGGATATGTCGATCTGCCAGGAGAACATGTGGCTTATGACGGATTCTCTTGGTCTTGGCGGTGTATGGCTTGGAATTGCACCAGAGAAGGATAGAATGGCGAACGTAAAGAAAGCTCTTGATCTCCCTGATAATCTTGAAGCATTTTCCTTGTTTCCGGTCGGTTATCCAGCAGAGAGCAGACCTCAGCAGGCCAGATTTGACGAGAACAGGATACATTATGTAAAATAACCTTGTGTAACAAGGCGTCCCGACTTAACAATATGAAGATCAAAGGGCAGGTTTAACAAGTGGAAAAACAGATGTCAACGAGACACAGATAGGCGGTGATTCGAACAGAGGATCCCTCGTCTAACTGTATTTTAATTATATAAAAATATTCGTCACTTTGTACAAAAAGCAGGATTCCAGGCATTTCCGGAACCCTGCTTTTTGATTTTTTTTAAAAACCATATCTGGATATTGCCATCTCCAGATAAATCAAGATATAGATAAAATTAAAAACCCTTTTAAGACAGAGTATTTACAGGAAAGATCAGATTTTGTCAGAAAACATATACGTTTTATACAAATAAGCAGCCAATATTTGAAAAAATAATAGAGAAAATTAACAAGACGGATCTTTGTGAAAAATATACAATGCTATTTTATTCAAAAAAAGCAAGTGACATTTTAATCGAACACCATATATAATTTTTGTTATCGAAACCGGAGTCGATAGGAGGGTGTTATGAGAGAAATGTATCTGGCGGCGTATCTGGCAGCTGCAACGGCAGCAGATCTGAAATGGCAGAGGATTCCGAATGAGCTTATCCTGTTCGGGATTCTGACCGGATTATTCCTCAGGGCAGAGAGCGGTGGAGTAAAGGGAATGATCGGGGGAATCCTCTCAGGAGTAATAATTTTAGCGGCATTTTATATTTTTTATATGATAGGGGCAGTGGGTGCCGGCGACGTGAAGCTTTTAGCTGTAACCGGTCTTGTGGCGGGAAGCGCCTTCGCGGCGTACACGGCGCTCTATTCACTTTTTGCGGCAGGCGCCGCGGCGCTTTTCTTTATACTGATAAAGAGACAGACGCACATCAGGATGTATCTGCTTTATTCTCACATAGCCCTC
Source organism: Candidatus Weimeria sp. (assembly GCA_051878915.1). Taxonomy (GTDB): domain Bacteria; phylum Bacillota; class Clostridia; order Lachnospirales; family Lachnospiraceae; genus Weimeria. The sequence continues at coordinate 4,369 of JBJELA010000340.1, read as the reverse complement.
TGTATCCGCCAGAAAAAAATAATTCGTTACAGCGCCCTGGAACAGGAAGGGTATCTGCACTATGCGCTGTACATATCCATTGGGTTTTTGACGGCACTGACACTTGGAAAGGAGTTCGGATGAATAAAATAAGACTTCTTATAGCTGACACTGACAAGGCGTATCTGAATGCACTGATCAGATATCTCATAAGCTCGGGAAATCATTACGAGGTCAGCGGTTTTACTGAGGTGAAGGATTTTCTTGAGGAGGAAAATGATTTTCAGATAGCGCTTTTAGGGGATGAGTTCTTAGAGGCATTAGAGGTAAATCCGGAAAAGAAGCGGCAGTTCGGAAATGTAGCGCATCTTACCGGCAGTATGTCAGCAGAGCATCACGATTACAGGACCATCTACAAATTTCAGAGAATGAGCGGCTTTATAGAGCAGCTTCACAGCCTGCTTGACAGGAAAAATCTAAAACAGGTCAGAGTCAGTGGCAGAGAGGGACAGAGGACACAGATTATTTTTTCACCAATGCACCATGAGCTCGCGCTTCCGTTTTCACTTTCGATGGCAAGGCTGATGGGCGAAAAATTCCAGACGCTTTTTATAGATATGGAGGGCGTATCGATCCTGCCACAGCTGTTGGAGCGCGACATAAGGCGGGATCTCGGAGACTATCTCTACCACATCATTGGAAAAGCGGATGATGGAAAAAATATAACCGATTTCCTTGGGTTCTATGAAAATTTTTATTATCTTGGTCCGATGAAGGGCCTCTCTTCACTGGCGTCAGTGACAGTCGAGCAGTGGATCTGTCTTCTGGAAAATATCGCGAGGTCAGAATTTGAGCAGGTCATAATACTTATGGATCAGACTGTGCAGGGAGAGGACGCTCTGCTTCAGGCGGCCGATGACATTCTGCTCCTCGGTAAGCCGGGAGAGTATTATCAGAAGAGCATGAACGCGTTTGCGGCTGAGCTTGAGGCCGGCGGCCTGGCAGATAAATGCCGGGAGCTTCTGCTTCCGATGTCTGTGTCGCAGGGACCTGGAGAGTATCAGATGAGGGCGATCCTGAACGGGAACCTCGGTGGCTTTGTCAGGAAGGAGTTTATGAATGCGGCAGGCGCTTCTTGACAGACAGGGGCAGCTGGCTGAGAAAATCAGAGAGGAGATAATCGAGGACGTCGATCTGACGAGGGACTTAAGTGATGAAGAGATCAGAGGCCATATAAGGGAGAGGCTTTTGGAGGAGGGCCACGAGTACAGGCTTACTCTCCAGGACAGGCTTCTGATGGAGGAGAGGATCTTCAATTCTCTAAGAAAGCTCGACATCCTCGAGGAACTCTTAGCCGATGACGATATCACTGAGATAATGGTAAACGGTCCCGACAATATCTTTATAGAAAAGGCCGGGCGCCTGATGAAAAGTGATCTGAAGTTTTCATCTGCTGAAAAGCTGTCGGATGTCATCCAGCAGATAGCGGCGGAAAGAAACAAGGTGATAAACGAATCGTCCCCGATAGTAGATACGAGGCTTTCGGACGGCTCGCGAATAAATATCATTCTGCCGCCTGTATCGCTGAACCAGGGAATCCTGACTATAAGGCGGTTCCCTAAAGAAAAAATAAATATGAAAAAGCTTATGGAGCTGGGCTCCATAAGTCCTGAAATAGCAGAATTCCTGAGACTTCTCGTGATTTCCGGATACAACGTCTTTATCAGTGGCGGCACCGGCTCCGGCAAGACAACCTTCCTGAACGCCCTGACTGAATTCATCCCGGGTGACGAGAGAGTCATAACGATTGAGGATTCCGCGGAGCTCCAGGTGATAGGGATTGACAATCTCGTGCGCCTCGAGGCCCGTGACAAAAACCTGGAGGGTAACCTCGAGGTCACTATCAGGGATTTAGTTAAAGCAAGTTTAAGAATGCGCCCGGACAGAATTATCGTGGGCGAGTGCAGAGGAGCGGAGGCGCTGGAGGTCCTCCAGGCCTTCAATACAGGTCACGACGGAAGTCTTTCCACGGGACACGCGAATTCCGCAAAGGATATGCTCGCGAGACTTGAGACCATGGTGCTTATGGGAATGGACCTTCCGGTCTCGGCTGTCAGGGCGCAGATCGCTTCGGGAGTTGATATTCTTGTACATCTGGGCAGGCTCTCGGACAGGAGCAGAAAGCTCCTGGAGATCTCGGAGGTAACAGGAATAGAGAATGGCGAGGTCGCCATTTCACCGATTTACAGGTATTCGGAGGACGGGGATAAAAAATGGGAGAGGACAGGGAAGCTTATAAACAGCAGGAAATTATCGATGGCAGGACTCTTGAGCGAAGGCAGAAAATACTGCTCCTAGCGGAGAATGTGGCACTGACGGCTGCGATAGCCTGGGTATTTTACAACAGTATTTTCGGAGCGGTTATTTTTCCAATAGTCGTGTACCTGAATACAAAAAGGATGAAGGCTGATTCCGGTGAAAAATTTTCACGTAAGCTCGAGACGGAGTACAGGGAGATGTTCATTTCGGTGACGGGAGCCCTTCAGACCGGTTACTCGATAGAAAAGGCCTTTGGAGAAAGCGCTGTTTCGCTGAATCTGCTGTATGGAGAGAAAAGCGTCCTGCTGCCGCATCTGAAGGAGCTTAACACGAAGGTCAGGCTCAGAATGCCGGTGGAGCAGGCGTTTGAGGAACTTTCGTCAAAGTTTGACAGCGAGGATCTGGCTGATTTTTCCCAGATATTCAAGGTGGGTAAAAGGCTTGGCGGCGATTACGTCACAAACATCAGGGATACCACGCGGCGGATTTCAGAGAGAGTCGAGGTCAGGCAGGAGATAAGAACAGCGATTGCGCAGCAGCAGTTGGAGCTTAAAGTCATGATGGCGATGCCGCTTGGGATCCTGGCCTATATGAAACTGTCGGCGCCGGAATTTCTGACTCCGTCGTATGGGAACGCTGCCGGGATCATGATCATGACGGTATGTCTCGCTGTCTACGCAGGCTGCATCGCCCTGGGTAAAAAGATAACAGATATCAGAGTATAGGGAGGGTAAATGGCGGCAATAATTCTTACAGTGATCACAATTGCTGTGATTCTGGCGCTGAACAGAGGAAAATATAAAATCCCCGCAAAGCTGGCGGCTTTAATCATTGCTCTTGAGATCATCGGAACTGTCATAAGTATCGCGGGCGGTTCGGGAAGTCCGGTTATTTCAAGGATCAGGAGGCCGGCAGCAGGCAGCGCTTCCGAGGAGCATGAGGTCACGGTAAAGCATGGTGATAAGGAAGAGAAGCTGACTATCGACGTCTCTGGAAGAAGGCTTACGGAAAAGGAAGCGGAGGAAGCGGTCGGGAAGGCCAGGAAACAGATAGAAACAGAGTATCTCGGGAAAAATAAAAGCAGCTCCTCTGTCTATCGTGATCTGAAGCTTAAAGGCAGATACAGTGGCGTGGTAAAGGCAAACTGGTACATAACGCCGGATATTTTTGACAGCGAAGGAAAAATAGATAATTCCAGGGTCGAGGATGAGACGGTGGTTACGATAAACGGCTATCTGGAGTGTGAAAGCGTAACAGATGAACTGGAGCTTATAGTAACGGCTGTTCCCATTCCGGTCGATACCGCGGAGGGACTTGCGTACTATATTAATAAGGCTGTGACTGACGCGGAGAGTGCCGATCCCAGCAGCGAATATGTCAGCCTTCCGGAGGAGGTCGGCGGCAGAAAACTCGTCTTTACAGAGGAAAAAGAGGATAAGGGCATTAAGCTCGTTATCGTAACGGCTTTTATGCTTGGTCTTTATCTGTTCTATAAAAGGCAGAAGGCAAAGGATGATGAGAAAAAATGGCAGAAGGAGCTCTCAATCGACTATCCGAAAATGCTTTCCCAGCTTTCACTTTTTATAGGAGCGGGCTTTTCAGTAAAGGCAGCCTTCGTACAGGTCGGGAACGCTTATATCAGAAGGGTACAGCGGGGCTATCCGGAAAGGCCTGCTTTTGAGGAGATAGTCAGGATGAACCGCAGGATAAAGGATGGAGAGGATGAGGAAAAGGCTTACAAGAAACTTGGTGAAAGTCTGCGCCACAAGGGATTCAGAAAGCTTACGCTGCTGCTTGTGCAGAGCCTGAAAAAGGGAAGCAGGGATTTAAGGGACCAGCTCGAACAGGAAGAAAGAGCTGCCTGCGATGAGCGGCGGATCAGCGCGAGGGTGGCTGGTGAAGAAGCGTCACTTAAGCTTCTTATCCCGATGATGGGAATGCTTGGTGTCATTTTTATAGTGCTTATGGTACCGGCGTTTATGCAGATGTCGTAATATGATGATCAATTCAGAGGAGGGAAAAGTTTGAAACAAAGTAGCGCTTAAGGAAAACTAAAAAAGGGCATAGTAAA